>JAGQTE010000216.1 GCA_020439175.1 Acidimicrobiales bacterium
CGGCCTCGAGGTCGGCGACGGTGACGGCGTCGAGCACGTCGCGCAGGTTCGCCCGCACCGCGATCCACATCGGCTGGAGCACCGCCGTCGCCGGCGGATACTCGACCCGCTCGGGGCGCTCGCCGCGCACGTCGGCCAGCGGGCCTTCCACGGCGCGGATGATGTCGGCCACGGTGATCTCCGCCGGCGGGCGGGCCAGCCAGTAGCCGCCCTCGGCGCCGCGCTGGGAGGCGACGATGCCGGCGCGGCGCAATGACCCCAGGATGTTCTCGAGGTACTTGAGCGGGATGGCCTGCTCCTCGGCGACACGGTCGCCCTTGGCCGGCGCCGACGACGACGCGCCGACGCGCGCCAGCTCCACTGCTGCGCGCACCGCATAGTCGACCTTGGCTGTCACCCGCACGGGCACAGTCTGGCCCGCGTAGCGTTGGGCCGATGGCCCTCCCTGCCGACGACCGCCCGATCGACCCGTCACCCGTGCACACCGACGACCTGCCGGCGACGCCGCTGCGGGACCGCAACATCCCGGCCACGGCGTGGGTCGAGGCACCCGACGCCCTGCTGGCGCTCGGCGACGAGATCGGCACCGGCCCGGCGGTCTACAAGCGACGGATCGGCCCGTGGCTGCTGTGGCGCGCCGGTCCTGCACGAGGCGCCCGCGCCGCCTACCTGGCCATCGACGCCGCCGACCTGTCGACCCAGTGGCGCTTCGACCTGGCCCCGGACGGCTCGGGCACCGGCACCGGCCCGTCGGGCGCCCACCACGAACGGTTCCGCACCTGGAAGGAAGACCTCCGCGACCACGGCACGGCGGAATGAGTCCAGGCCCTGGCCTCGATGTGAGCTGCCCGGCCGCCGCGGGTGTGGGACCGCGGGGTGCGGACCTCAGCTCGTCCGGCTCTGGCGACGATGTCCGAGGCTGAGCACCAGCATCGCCGCTGCGGCCATCGCCACCATCAGTCCGAACATGCCCCACTTGAACGAAGGCGACGAGACCAACCCTCGGTCGACGGCCTCGTCCGCGAGGTCCGAGTGTTGGCCCGAGATAAGGGGCCCGACCTCGCCCGTGCCGACCGAACTCACGAACACGTAGGCTTTGCCTACCTCGTACTGCGAGGTCATCGGCGTGCACACCCTGCGCAGCTCCTGCCCACGGGGGACGTCGAGGTCGTAGACGCGCGGCGGAACGTCACCCCGCCCGACCTCGATCACCTCAAACCAGACTTCGTCCACCAAACCGCCGAGCGGTCTGCGCTCGACCGCCAGCGCAGAGAACACGGCGACGTCAGGCTCGCTGCGGAGCACCTCATCGAGGCTCGGCGGTTCGGACTCGTCGATGATGTAGGCGCCAGCCGGCTCGGCCATACACCACAGCGAGCCCAGGCCGAGCAACGCCGACGCGACACAGCAGCGAATGATCCACACTCCCGGTCCGCTGCAACGAGCGGAGGGATGACCGGATCGTCGACGCATGGTTGAGCAACGTAGTCACCATGCGCGCGAGCTGCCCCCACCACGCCGAAATTGGGCTCAGAACTCCGAAGTGTCGGAATCCCGAGCCCAATTTCGGCTTGCAGACGATTTCCGCCGGCGGACATTTCCACTATGGCCGTAGTGCTAATACACTGGCCGGCATGACCGATGCCGGGACGCCCCTGTTCGAGATCCGGGACCTGCACGCCGTCACCGCCGACGAGCACCGCATCGAGATCCTCAAGGGGGTCGACCTCACCGTCGGTGCCGGCGAGGTGCACGCCATCATGGGCCCCAACGGCTCGGGTAAGTCGACGCTCGCCTCCTGCCTGCTCGGCAGCCCCGAGTACGAGGTCACCGAGGGCCAGATCCTGTTCCGTGGCGACGACATCACCGACTGGGGCCCCGACGTCCGGGGCAAGGCCGGCATCTTCTTGGCCTTCCAGTACCCGCAGGAGATCCCCGGCGTCTCGGTCCTGAACTTCCTGCGCCAGGCCCTATCGGCCCGCAAGGGCATCGACCTGTCGATGCTCGAGCTGCGGCTGGCGATCATGGAGTGGATGGCCAAGCTCGACATGGACCCGGCGTTCGCCGACCGGTTCGTGAACGAAGGGTTCTCTGGCGGCGAGAAGAAGCGCAACGAGATCCTCCAGATGGCCATCCTCGAGCCGGAGTTCGCCGTGCTCGACGAGACCGACTCCGGTCTCGACATCGACGCCCTGCGCGTCGTCGCCGACGGCGTCGGCCAGGTCCGGGCCGCCCGGCCCGAGCTCGGCGTGCTGGCCATCACCCACTACCAGCGCCTGCTCGACGAGCTGCACCCCGACCGGGTGCACCTGCTCGTCGACGGTCGTATCGTCACGTCCGGCGGGCCCGAGCTGGCCACCGCACTCGAGTCCGAGGGGTACGAAGCATGGCGCTGACCGACACGCCGCACGGCGGCCGCGCCACCGACGCCGACCCGCTCGACGCCGCCGCCATCGCCGCCGACTTCCCGCTGCTCGGCACCACGTCGCACGGCCGACGCCTCGTCTACCTCGACTCGGCCGCCACGTCGCAGAAGCCGACCGCCGTCCTCGACGCCATGGACCGCTACTACCGCACGATCAACGCCAACGTGCACCGCGGCGTCTACGACATCGCCGAGCAGGCCACCTCCGCCATGGAGGCCGCCCGCGCCAAGGTCGGCCGCTTCATCGGCGCCCGCTCCACCAGCGAGGTCGTGTTCACCAAGAACGCCACCGAGGCCTGCAACCTCGTCGTGCAGTCGTGGGGCCGCGCCAACCTGGCAGAGGGCGACGTGGTCGTGCTCAGCCTGATGGAGCACCACGCCGACATCGTGCCGTGGCACATCCTGGCCGCCGAGAAGGGCCTCGAGCTGCGCTGGATCGGCGTCACCGACGACGGCCACCTCGACCTGTCCAACCTCGACCAGCTGCTCGACGGCGCCAAGGCGCTCGGCGTCACCGCCATGTCGAACGTGCTCGGCACGATCACGCCCGTCGCCGACCTGTGCGCCGCCGCCCACGCCGCCGGCGCCGTCACCCTCATCGACGCCTGCCAGTACGTCCCGCACAACGTCACCGACGTGGCGGCCTGGGACGCTGACTTCGTCGCCTTCTCCGGGCACAAGATGTGCGGGCCGACCGGCATCGGCGTGCTGTGGGGCCGCGAGGAGCTGCTCGACGCCATGCCGCCGTTCCTCGGGGGCGGCGAGATGATCCGCGACGTGCGCACCGACGGGTTCACCGTCAACGACCTGCCGTGGAAGTTCGAGGCCGGCACCCCGCCGATCGCCGAGATCATCGGCATCGGCGCCGCCGTCGACTACCTCGAGGGCCTCGGCATGGACGCCGTGCGGGCCCACGAGGTCGAGCTGACGACCTACGCCATGGACGTGCTCGGCCAGCGCTTCGGCGACCGGCTCACGATCCACGGCCCGGCCGACCCCGCCGAGCGCGGTGGCGTGCTGTCGCTGGCCTTCGCCGACCTGCACCCGCACGACGTGGCGCAGGTCCTCGACGAGCACGCCGTGTGCGTGCGCGCCGGCCACCACTGCGCCAAGCCGCTGATGCGCCACCTCGGCGTGTCGGCGACCGCTCGGGCGTCGGTGTACGTGTACAACACCCCGGCCGACATCGACGCGCTGGCCGATGCGCTCGATGCCACGGCCGAGTTCTTCATGGTGTAGAACCGCCCACGACCGCAGGAAAGACGACAGGCATGCCCGGGCTCGAAGACCTCTACCGCGAGATCATCCTCGATCACTACCGCAACCCCCGGAACCGGGGCGAGCTGGAGGTGCCGCCGGCGCACCGCGTCGAAGGGTTCAACCCGCTCTGCGGCGACGAGATCGTCATCTACCTCACCGTCGACGGCGACACCGTCACCGACATCAAGATCGGCGGTCAGGGCTGCTCGATCAGCCAGTCGTCGGCATCGATGATGAGCGCGGCCGTCAAGGGCAAGACCGTCGACGAGGTGCGCGAGCTCACCAAGTCGTTCAAGTCCATGATGTCGATCCACGAGCACAGCCTCGAGGGCGAGGACGAGCCCGCCGAGCCGACGGCCGAGTCGGTGGCCAAGCTCGGCGACCTCGAGGCGCTGCGCGGCGTCGTGAAGTTCCCGGTGCGCATCAAGTGCGCCACCCTGTCGTGGAACACCCTGGCGCAGGGCCTCGACGAAGCCCTCGCCGGCGCCTGAACGAACCCCTTGCGGGCCGACGGCGCTGTCGCTCAGGCCAGCGGGTCGGCGAAGGGATCGGCGAACGGGTCCAGGGCCGGCGCTATCGCCGCCTCGGCCGCCGGATCCGGCTCGGGCTCTGCGGCGTCGCCGAGGTAGGAGGCATACCCGGTGGCCTCGAGCTCGTCGGCGAGCTCCGGGCCGCCGCTGGCGACGATGCGTCCCCGAGCGAGCACGTGCACCACGTCGGGCTTCAGCTCGGTGAGCAGCCGGCGGTAGTGGGTGATGGCGAGCACCCCGAGGCCATCCTCGGTGGTGGCGGCCTCGACACGGCGGGCGCAGGCCCGAAGGGCGTCGACGTCGAGCCCCGAGTCGAGCTCGTCGAGCACGGCGAAGCGCGGCGCCAGCACGCCGAGCTGGAGCGTCTCGTTGCGCTTCTTCTCGCCACCGGAGAGGTCGACGTTGACGGGACGGTCGAGCAGCGCCGTCGCCAGGCCGATGCGCTCGGCCTCGCCGGCGATGCGCGACGCCAGCTCCGAACGATCTCGGCCGCCGGCGTCGAAGGCGGCGCCGAGCATGTCGCCGAGCGACACGCCGGGCACCTCGACCGGGTACTGCAGCGCCAGGAACAGCCCGACCTGCGCCCGCTGCCACGGCTCGAGCGGCAGCAGGTCGACGTCGCCGAGCAGCACCCGCCCCGACGTGACGGTGTAGCCGGGCCGGCCGGCGAGCACGTGCGACAGCGTCGACTTGCCCGAGCCGTTGGGGCCCATGACCGCGTGGACCTCGCCGGCGGGCACGACCAGGTCGATCCCGTGCAGGATCTCTCGGTCGCCCACGCGGGCCACCAGACCTTCGATGCGCAGCTCATCGGCCATCACGTCACCTCCACGACGACGGCGCCGTCGACCACGCGTGCGGCGTAGACCGGCACCGGACGGGTCGCCGGCAGCGACGACGGCTCACCCGACTCCAACGAGAAGCACGACCCGTGCTTCCAGCACTCGAGCGTCTTGGCGACGGCATCGACCTCGCCCTCGGCGAGCGATACGTCCTGGTGCGTGCACCGGTCGCCGATGACGTACACGTCGTCACCGATGCGCACGACGGCGAGGCGATGCCCGTCGACGTCGAAGCGCCGGGCCTCGCCGTCGACGAGCTCGTCGAAGGCGCACAGCGTGGCGCTCACGATGCACCGCCCGCGGTGTCAGGCCGCACGGCGGCGACGATGCGCGCCGCTATCTCCTCGCGCACGAGCGCCGCCACGGCGGGCACCGGCACGGCATCGAGCACCTCGCCGAAGAAGCCCATGGCGAGCAGGCGCTCGGCCTCGGCCGGCGGCACGCCGCGGCTCTCGAGGTAGAAGCGCTGGTCGGGGTCGACCGGCGCCACCGTCGAGGCGTGGCTGCAGCGCACGTCGTTGTTCTCGATCTCGAGGTTGGGCACCGACTCGGCCCACGCGTCGTCGGAGAGCTTGAGGTTGCGGTTGGTCTGGAAGGCGTTGGTGCCGCGCGCCGCAGCCTCGACCCGGATCAGCCCGGTGTAGACCGAACGGGCGGCGCCGGCGAGCGCACCGGTGAACAGCAGGTTCGACGTCGTGTCCGGCGCCTCGTGGCGCTGGAAGGTCCGGAAGTCGAGCATCTGGTCGCGATGGCCGAGCGACGCCGCGTCCAGCCGGGCGGAGGCGCCGCGCTCGGCCAGGCGGCAGTCGGCCCGGCTGCGGGCGTAGGAGCCGCCGAGGGCCAGCTGCACGCTGTGGTAGCTGCCGTCACGCTCGACCCGGCTGGCCAGGTGGCCGAGCTGCCACACCCGCTCGCCACGCTCCTGCACCACGACATGGCGGACGTTGGCGCCGGCACCGACGGCGACCTCGGCGACCGGCGTGCACAGCGCGGCGACGTCGGCGCTCGACTGCCACTCCACGATCGTGACCTGCGACGCCGCTCCTGCGACGACGAGCAAGCGGCCGAACACGGCGGCACCGTCGGCGGCGATGTGGTCGACGACGACCACCGGGGCCTCGACGGCGACGCCGCGAGGCACGACCAACGCCACGGGCTCGATCGTCTGGGCCTCGCTGAGCAGATCGAACAGGTCCGACGGCTCGGCGACCAGACCAAGGCGGACGGCGTCGTCGTCCACTGCGGCAAGCGGGCCGAGCACGACACCCTGCGCCGCCACGGCCGGATCGAGCTCGCAGGTGGCGACACGCCCGTCGACGACGAGGACGACGCCCGCCACGGTGCCGACGGCGGCACGGACCCGGTCGAGCACCGTGCGACCGGCGACGGTTGCCGCCTCGTCGGGAGCGGCGTCGCTGTCGACTGGGGTGAAGGCGTCGAGGTCGAGCTCGCCGATGCGGCTGTAGCGCCACACCTCCTCGTCGGTGCTGGGAGGTTCGGCGGTGGCGGCCTGGTCGGCGGCGGCGCGGCGGCGCGCCACCAGCCAGTCGGGTGCGCCGCCGGCGGCGGGATCGATGGGGGTCAACACGCTCAGGGCTCTCGGCTCCACGGCTCGGCCGGACGGCTTCCGGCGGTCGGGACGACGTCGGAATATACACTACCGGCGTAGGAGAAATACCACTCGGGACACGCCTGTCGGGGTCCCGGCAGCATGCCGTCGATGATCAGCCGCGGCGGAAGCGCCCGAAGAAGCCCTTGCGGCGTTGGGCCTTGGCCGCCTGCTCCGCCTGTTCGGCCTGCACCTCGGCCAGCACCTGCGGGCCGACGGCGTTGACGATGTCCTCGGCCTCGTCGAGCAGCTCGGCGATCCCCTCGCCGTCCGGTTCGGGTGGGGTCGGCGGCGTCACCAGGGTGCCGTGCTGCCAGTCGACGTCCGCCATGCGCGGCGCGTAGCCCGCGCAGTCGGCCGGGCATCGCCACGGCGCCTCCGGTGCGAGGTCGAGGTCGCACTTGCGCACGGTCTCGCCGTTGGCATACGTCCGGCTCTCGAAGTACTTGCAGTCCTGTCTCATGGGCACGGCCGCCATGCTGCCAGGCCGAACCCGCGATTCCACGGCACGGAACACACCGAAGGTCGCCGCCTGCGGCCGCTCCCGTACACTCCGGCGCCATGCCCGAGCGCGCAGACGCCACGTGAACCAGCCGCACCGCTCCCTCCGGTCCCGACTGTGGGAACAGGTGGCGTCACGGACCGGCATCACGGCGCTGCAGCGACGCCAGGCCGACGACCACCAGCACCTCGACGACCTGGCGCGCGCCCATGACACGACGGCACGCGTCGCCGGCCACGCCGCGCACACCGCCGGCGCCGCCCTCCTCGCTGCCGGCGCCGCCGCCGACGAGGCGCGCCTGGCACGCGACGAGGCGAGCGGACGGGCACAGGTGCTCGGCACCATCCACGACCACGCCGTCCGCCTCGAACGGATCGAGCGCACCGAACGCGTGCTGCTCACGATGCGCTGGCTCGACCACCTGCCGGTCGACGACGAGACCACCGTCAGCGTCGTGCTGCCGACGCGCAACCGCGCCCAGCGCCTGCCGGGTGCGATCGCGTCCGTCCAGGCGCAGACGCACCGACGCTGGGAGCTCGTGGTGGTCGACGACGGTTCGACCGACGACACCCGCGCGGTGCTCGACGGGTTCGACGACGACCGGATCCAGGTGGTCGCCGGCCCGGCCCGTGGCCTGTCAGCCGCTCGCAACGCGGGGCTGGACCACGTGACCGGTGACGTCGTCGTCTACCTCGACGACGACAACCGCATGGACCGGCTGTGGTGCCAGGCCGTGGCCTGGGCCTTCGCCGAACACCCCGACCACGACGTCGCGTACGGCGCCCGGCTGATCGACTCGATGGACCGCGTCCTGGCTCGTGCCGAGGCGACCCCGTTCGGCGACGTGCCGGAGCTGCACTTCGAGCCGTTCGACCGGGCGACGCTCGAGCGAGGCAACATCGCCGACATCGGCGTGATCGCCCATCGCCGCAGCGCGCCGGCGCGCTTCGACGAGTCGTTGCCCTGGCTGGAGGACTGGGACCTGTTGCTCAGCCTCACCGCGACCGCCGCCCCGCTCGAGCTGCCCGTCGTCGCCGTGCACTACACGTCCGAGCCCATCGGACGCCTCTCCGACGCCATGCGCGCCGGCACCGAGGCCCACGACCGCGCACGGGCGAGGGTGCGCGCCAAGCACGCCGGCCCTCCGGCCGACACCTGAGGCCCGCGCCCCGGCGGATCAGTCGCGGGTGGTCGAGTGTGTGGACTTACGGGAGGCGCTCCCGAGCGCCCGCACGCCTTCGGAGACACGCGCCGACGGGTCGGCGTGGAGCTCCGACCCGGTGGCGCCCTCGGCCCGAGATGCCGTCTCGTGGGCCGTGTGCACGATCAGGGTCGACTCGCCGCAGGCGATGGTGTGTCCCGCCTGGAGCACCATGGCCTCGGTGATGCGGTCGCCCTCGACGAAGGTGCCGTTGGCGCTGCCGAGATCCTCGACGATCAGCCCCGCAGCCGACGGCTCGAGCAGCAGGTGCCGGCGTGACACCGTCACGTCGTCGAGCACGATGCCGTCGCAGTCGCGCCCGACCTCGATGGGTCCGGTGAGCGTCTCGACGCGGGGCGGGTGCCCGGGCTCGTTGATCTGGACCCAGAAGCGGTCGGACATGGGCGGGTGGTCCTCCTGGCGGGGATGCGGCGGGTGGGCGGGTGCCGGTGGTGCGGCCGTCAACCGCGAGCGAGCAGCAGCACGACGACGAGGATGGCCACCACCACGGCGGCGATGACCACGACGATGACGGCGGTGTTGGTCTTGCCCTCGTCCGCCGGGACCGCGGCGGCAGCCGGGGCGTCGGCGGCCGGGGCCTCCGCCGCCGGTGTCGCGGCCTTGGCCTGCGACACGAGATCGTTGAGGTTGTCCTGGTTGAGCATCACCGTCTCCTGCGCCCGCTTCTCCTCTGCGGACTGCCGGAACGACGGCTCGCCACTGCCTTGTTCGCTCACCACGCCACCTTTCGCATCGACGCCGACGGGGCGAGTGTACTGACAGCGCCGCTGGTGGTGAGGCTTCGCCTCAGCCGACCGAGCCCTCCATCTGCAGCTCGATCAGGCGGGACCACTCGACGGCGTACTCCATCGGCAGGGTGCGGGTGATGGGCTCGATGAAGCCGTTGACGACCATGCCCATCGCCTGCTCCTCGGTGAGGCCGCGGCTCATCAGGTAGAAGAGCTGCTCGTCGGCGACGCGCGACACGGTGGCCTCGTGACCGACGACGGCGTCGCGGGCACCGATCTCCATGTAGGGGAAGGTGTCGCTGATCGAGTGGTCGTCGAGGATCAGGGCGTCGCACTGCACGTGGGACTTGCAGCCGCGGGCGTCGTCCTCCACCCGGATCAGCCCTCGGTACGAGGTGCGCCCGCCGTCCTTGGAGATCGACTTCGACACGATCTTCGACGTCGTCTCGGGCGCGGCGTGGACCATCTTGGCCCCGGTGTCCTGGTGCTGGCCGGGCCCGGCGTAGGCCACCGAGAGCACCTCACCCGATGCCTTGGGGCCCATCAGGTAGACGGCCGGGTACTTCATGGTGAGGCGGCTGCCGATGTTGCCGTCGATCCACTCCATGTGGCCCTCGGCCTCGACCCGGGCACGCTTGGTCACGAGGTTGAACACGTTCGACGACCAGTTCTGGATGGTCGTGTAGGTGACCCGGGCGCCCGGCTTGACGATGATCTCGACCACGGCCGAGTGCAAGGAGTCCGACGTGTACACCGGTGCGGAGCAGCCCTCGATGTAGTGCACCTGGCTGCCCTCGTCGGCGATGATCAGCGTCCGCTCGAACTGCCCCATGTTCTCGGC
>JAGQTE010000217.1 GCA_020439175.1 Acidimicrobiales bacterium
CGGCGGGGCCGCAACACGCTGACCGCCGTGATCGTCGGGCTGATCGCCCTGGGCATCGCCGTGCCGTTGCTGGCGGGGTGGGACCACGACCGCATCTACTACGGCACCGACAGCCGCGCTCCGGAGCTGCTCCTGGGCGCCCTGCTCGCCGTCGCGCTGCACCACCGCCGCTTCACGGCGCGGTTGGCGACCCGCGGCCCGGTGCAGACGACCGCCGCCGCCCTCGGCGTGGCAGCCATCGCCGTGATGGCCGTGGCCTGGGCGACGGTCGGCCAGCAGTCCTCCTGGCTCTACGACGGCGGGTTCGCCGCCTACGCCGTCGTGTCGGTGGCGCTGATCACCGCCGCCATCGTCCCGATCGGCCCGGTGCGTCGGGTGCTCGCCGTGCGGCCCTTGGTGTACGTGGGCACCATCAGCTACGGCATCTACGTGTACCACTGGCCGATCTTCTTGTTCGTCGACCGGCTGTGGCCGTCGCTCGCCGACGCACCGGCGTTCGCGGTCAAGCTGGCGGTCACGGTCCCGCTCGCCGTCGCCAGCCACCGCTTCCTCGAGCACCCCATCCGCCACGGGTCCCGCATCGCCGGACGGCGGCCGTGGACCGTGGCGCCGGTGCCGATGGTCGCCGTCGCCGCCGGTGCGCTGGCGGTCACGCTCACCGCACCGCCGCCGATCATCGTCTTCGACCACGCGCGGCAGGAGCTGGGCGCGGCGACGGACGACCTGCGGGCCACCCCGCCGCCGTCGGTCGACCCGGCGGCCCAGACGCCACCGCGGCCGCGGGTGGCGCTCTTCGGCGACTCGACGGCCATGCTCACGGCGTACGGCCTGAACTCGTCGTTGACCGCATCCGGCGAGGCCGACTTCGTCGGCGGGTGGACGCAGCTGGGCTGTGGGATCAGCCGGTACGGCGAGCGGCGCGACGGCAAGTTCCAGGGTCCGGTCAGCGAGGAGTGCAACGCCTGGGACCAGTCCTGGCAACACGAGCTCGACGAGGGCCAGCCGAACGTCGCCGTCGTCCAGGTCGGCCCCTGGGAGGTCGTCGACCGCAAGCTCCCCGGCGACGCCATGTGGCGGGCGATCGGCGACCCGGTCTACGACGACTACCTCCGCGGCGAGATGCTCAACGCCGTCGACCTGCTCTCGGCCGACGGGGCCGTCGTCGTGTGGCTGAGCATGCCGAACATGGGCGCGCCGCCCGGCGAGGACCCGTACGAGTTCCGAGGCAACGGCGCCGACCCGCAGCGCCGGGAGCGCTTCAACGAGCTGCTCGCCGAGGTCGAGGAGCTGCGGCCCGACACCATGCGCGTGGTCGACCTCGGCGCCTGGCTCGACGCCTCCGGCGAGGACCAGCGCCTGCGACCCGACGGCGTGCACTTCGGCCCCGACGAGGCACGCGAGGTGTCCGACCGCTGGCTCGTCGACGAGATCCTCGCCGCCTACACCGACGTGTGGACGTCCCGGAGGTCCGACGGCCCCACCGACAGCACCGACGGCACCGACGCCACGGCGGTCCCGACGGCGGCCGGACCGCACCGCGTCCTCGTCGTCGGCGATTCGTCGGCGCTGGGCTTCGCCCTGGCCCTGCACGACCTGGGCGAGCGCGACGGCACGTGGTCGGTCGGCAACATCAGCCGGCTGGGCTGCGGGATCGGGCGTGGCGGCCGACGCCTCCACGGCGACACCGAGCAGGACATCCCGCCCGACTGCGAGCCGTTCGACACCGAGGTGCCGCGCGTCCTCGACGAGGTGCGGCCCGACGTGGTGCTCGTGTCCACCGGCTTCTGGGACGTGACCGACCGCA
>JAGQTE010000218.1 GCA_020439175.1 Acidimicrobiales bacterium
CGGCCAAGGTCACCCCCGAGCTGGCGCAGCTGCGCGGCATCCCGGTGGGGGTCGACTGCCACAGCCCGCCGTTCCACTCTGCCTTCGGTGACGTCGACGCCATGATCGACCTGATCGAAGCCCTGGCGCAGGGCACGGGGCTGCCGGTCGGGATCAAGTCGGCAGTCGGTGAGGAGGCGTTCTGGGACACGTTGGTCGAGCGCATGGCTGCCCGAGGTGAGGGACCCGACTTCATCGCGGTCGACGGCGGCGAGGGCGGCACCGGTGCCGCGCCGCTGGTGTTCGCCGACCACATCGGGCTGCCCTTCTTCGTGGGCTTCCCGCGCGTGTACCGGCGCTTCGCCGAGGCAGGCCTCAGCGACGAGGTGGTGTTCATCGGCTCCGGCAAGCTCGGCCTGCCCCACAACGCCGTGCTGGCGATGGCGCTCGGTTGCGACCTGATCAACGTGGGACGCGAGGCGATGTTCGCCATCGGCTGCATCCAGGCGCAGCGCTGCCACACCGGCCGCTGCCCGACCGGCGTGGCGACCCAGTCCGAGTGGCTGGCCCACGGGCTCGACCCGGCCGACAAGGCCGTGCGCGCCGCCCGGTACCTGGTGGCGCTGCGCGTCGAGCTCCAACGCCTGGCCGACGCCTGCGGTGTGTCGCACCCGGCGGCCATCCCGCTCGACGCGCTCGAGCTCGTCGATCATCGCTACGACGCCACCACCGCCCGGCACGCGTTCGGCTACGAGCCCGGCTGGGGATTGCCGCCGGCGGCACGCCGATAGCCTCGGCACCCATGGCCTCGACCCGGAACCGACCGCCCAACCGCCGCGCCCGCCTGGCGATGAGCGGCGCGCTCACCGCCATCGGCATCGCCCACTTCGTGGCGCCCAAGGGGTTCGAGGCGATCATCCCCGAGGAGCTGCCGGCCAAGCGGGCGCTCGTGTACGGCAGCGGCGTCGCCGAGGTGGCGTTGGGCGTGGCACTGGCCGTCCGCCCGACCCGGGCCGTCGGGTGGGCGACGGTCGGGCTCCTCGCCGCCGTGTTCCCCGCCAACATCAACATGGCCGTGCGCAACATCCAGGTGCCCGGAGCGCCGGCGGTGCCGCAATGGGCGCTGTGGGCGCGACTGCCGATGCAGGGGGCCATGGCCTGGGCGGCGCTGGCCGCCACCCGCCCGACCACCGACTGACGCGCTGCCGGCGCCCCGGTCGCCACCGAAACGACCGTGCGCCGAACGACGGTGCAGATCGCGTCACATACCCACCGAATCTGCACGGTCGATCCGCATACGACCGTGACGAGAACGACCGTGACGAGAACGACCCGGGCTGCTCAGCTGCGGCGGGGCTTGCGCAGCAAGACCTCTTGGGCGACCGTCGCCACGTGGGCGCCGTCGGCGGTGTAGACGGTGCCGACCGCCAGGCCGCGACTCGACAGCAGGCCGTGGCAGACGAAGTCGTGCACGTGCCAGGCATCGGCGCGGAACGGCCGGTGGAACCACACGGCGTGATCGAGGCTGGCGCTCCAGAACGGGAACTCCCCCTCGGCCGCCTCGGGGATGAGCCGCCGGTCCGGATGCTGCATGACGACGGCCTCGGTCGGGAAGTCGTCGGAGAGGTACGCCAGCCCGCAGGCCTGCAGGTGCTGGTCGTCGCCGAGCGGTTCGACCATCTGCATCCACGAGATGGCACGACCGGGCTCGCCGCCGGTCGGCACCACCCGCCGGTCGAACACCGGTGACCAGCTCGTCGCCGGCAGCTCGTCGTGGCCGGGGATGTCGCCGAGCGTCGCGGTCTGCACCTCGACGCCCTCCTCGGGCACCTGGAACGACGCCTCGAGGTTCAAGATCGCACCGACGGCCTGGCGGACGACGACGTGGCGAGTGGCGAACGTGCGGCCGTTGCGCAGGCGGTCGACCTCGAAGCGGATCGGCTCGGACGAGTCGCCGAGCCGGATGAAGTAGGCGTGCAACGAGTGCACGTGGAACGTCGGATCGACCGTCAGGGACGCCGCCCGCAGCGCCTGCGCCACGATCTGGCCGCCGTACAACCCGCCCCACGGGTAGCTCGGGCCCACGCCGACGTAGGTGTCGGGTCCATGCTGTTCGAGCTGCATCATCGAGGCGAAGTCCACGGGCGTGGAACCTACCCGAGCCAGATACCGTCGCCGTATGCCGACCCGCACCTACGCCACCGATGACCTGGTCGTCGAGTGGTACGCCGAGCGCTGCGTCCATGTGGCCCGCTGCCTCAACGCCCTGCCCGAGGTCTTCGACACGCGCAAGCGCCCGTGGATCCAGCCGGAGCATGCGTCGACCGAGGCCATCATCGACGCCGTCGAGCAGTGTCCCACCGGGGCGTTGCGCTACCGCCATGCCGATGGCCGACCGCCGCGCCCGGTGAGCGAAACCACCGTGGCCTTCCCGGTGCACAACGGTCCGCTCGTCCTGCGCGGCCGCACCCAGGTGCTCGCCCAGGACGGGACGACCTTCACCGAGGAGGACCGCCTGGCCCTGTGCCGCTGCGGCAACTCCGGCAACCAGCCGTTCTGCGACAACGCGCACCGGCGCGTGGCGTTCGAGGCCCGGCCGCCGACCCCCGCCACCGCTGCCGAGTCGCCGGCCGAACGCTGCCCACCGCAGGACGAGGCGTTCGGCTGATGGTCACGCCGCTGTCGTTGCGCACCGTCGACGAGGTCCTCACCGCGCACCGCACGCTCGAGGGCGCCGGGTTCGAGGTCCGCCGTCCGTTCCCGCGCCCCGGTCGCGACCTCATCGACCCGTTCCTGCTGCTCGACGAGATGGGCCCGGTCGACCTCGGCCCCGGCCAGGCCAAGGGCGCCCCGGATCATCCGCACCGTGGCTTCGAGACCGTCACCTACGTGCTCGCCGGCGCCATCGAGCACGCCGACTCCGCCGGCAACCGCGGCTCGATCGGTCCCGGCGACGTGCAGTGGATGACCGCCGGTGCCGGGGTGGTGCACAGCGAAGAGCCCGCGGCGGCCATCCGCCAGCTCGGCGGTCGGCTGCACGGCTTCCAGCTCTGGGTCAACCTGCCGCGCGCCGACAAGTGGACGCCACCGCGGTATCAGGAGATCTCGACCGTCGACATCCCTGAGGTCGCCCTCGACGGCGGCGTGGCACGCGTCGTGGCCGGCACCTTCGCCGGCGCCACCGGACCCGTCCGCACGCACTCGCCCGTCTCCTACCTCCACCTCACGCTGCAGCCCGGCGCACAGGCCGGCGTGCCGATCGACCCCGACCACACCGCCATGGCGTACGTCTTCGGCGGCAGCGGCACGTTCCCCGACCCGGCCGTCGACGGCCAGCTCGTCGTGTGGCACCGCCACTCGGGCGATGCGGTCGCCATCGGCGCCGACGACGGCGAGGCACCGCTCGAGGTGCTGGTGCTGGCCGGGGCGCCGCTCGGCGAACCGGTGGCTCGGCACGGCCCGTTCGTCATGAGCACGCGCGCCGAGATCATCGAGGCCGTCGAGGACTACCAGGCCGGTCGCCTGGGCCGCATCGCCCGATAGCCTGCGCCGCCATGAACGCCTACGACCACGACATCGCCGCGCTCGACGGCTCGCCCGACGCATTGCGGGCGCAGCAGGGCAAGCTCGCCCTCTTCGTGAACGTCGCCTCCAAGTGCGGCCTCACGCCCCAGTACGAAGGTCTCGTCGAGCTGCAGCAGCGCTTCGCCGACCGTGGCTTCACGGTGCTCGGCTTCCCGTGCAACCAGTTCCTCGGCCAGGAGCCCGGCAGCGCGGAGGAGATCGCCGAGTTCTGCTCGACGACCTACGGCGTCGACTTCCCGCTGTTCGAGAAGATCGAGGTCAACGGCGAGGGGCAGCACGAGCTGTACGCCGAGCTCAACGAGGTCGCCGACGCCGAGGGCCACACCGGCGACATCCGCTGGAACTTCGAGAAGTTCCTCGTCGCTCCGGATGGTGCCGTCGTGGCCCGGTACGCCCCCACGGTCGAGCCGCTCGACGACACCGTCGTCGGCGACATCGAGGCGAACCTCCCGGGCTGAGGTCGACGCAGGTGGGTGCCTCCGGGAACCCGTCCGGCGCGTCGGACGGCCGATCATGGGATCCCGCCACGCGCGCCGCTCGGGCCCCCGGCACGGCGGAGCCGGGGTTCGGGGGCCTCGTGCCACCGGTGTACCCGTCGACGACCTACGTCCGTGACGCCGTCGGCGACTACCCGGGCGGCCGGTCCTACAGCCGGGACCAGAACCCGACGGGCGAGCCGGCCGAGGCGCTGCTCGCCGGGATCGAGGGCGGCGCCGAGGCACTGCTGTTCGCCTCGGGCATGGCGGCGGCGACGGCGCTGCTGGACGCGCTGGCACCGGGCACGCTGGTCGTGGCTCCTGCCGACATGTACTGGACGATCCGGTCCTGGCTGGGCACCGAGGCCGACGCCGGCCGGCTGCGGTTGGCGCTGGTTGACAACGACGACCTCGACGCCTGGGCCGCAGCGCTCGCCGCGCCCGGACCGGCGCTGGCATGGCTCGAGACGCCGTCGAACCCCATGGGCCGCATCACGGACCTGGCCGCCGTCGCCGAGATCGCCCACGCCGCCGGCGCACTGGTCGCCGCCGACAACACGACCGCCACGCCCGTGCACACCCGCCCGATCGAGCACGGCGTCGACATCGTGTTCCACTCGGCCACGAAGCAGCTCAACGGCCACGGCGACGTGCTCGCCGGCGCGCTC
>JAGQTE010000219.1 GCA_020439175.1 Acidimicrobiales bacterium
CGATCTGCGCGTCCCGTCGTTCCCGGTCGACGACCTGGCCACGTTCTGGGCGACGGTGGACGGCTGTGCGCCCACGCCGAGCAACCCCGCCGACCCCTCCGCTGTCGCCGCGCCCGGCGAGGTGACCACCCGGGTCTGGACGGGGTGCGCCGACGGGACGACGGTGCGCTTCGTCGAGCTGGGCGGCGTCGGCCACGCCTGGCCGGCGGGTGTGGCGGCCGAGCTGTGGGCCTTCTTCGAACAGGTCCCGCCGGTGCCGGACGGGCCGTGACCGGCGCTGCGGTCGTGCTGGGTCACGCCGGCGGGGAGCGTCCTCAGCCCGTGGGCTCGGGGGCCGGCTCGACCGTGGTCTCGAAGGTGTAGCGACCGATGAGGTCGTAGCCGGCGGCGTTGGGGTGCACCCCATCGCCGGCGCGGTAGCTCATCGGGCTCGGTTGGCTGTAGATCGCCGTGTCCCAGTCGACGACCGGCACACCGATCGTCTTGTACATCTGGCGCAACCGGTTGATGCGCTCCGGGAACAGCGCGCCGTAGTAGCGGGCGGGCTCGAGGCCACGCGGAACGTTGGCCCACCACACGCTGGCGCCGCCGGAGCGCGCGATGGTCACGAGCTCACGCGCTGCCTGCTCCCACTCGGTGAACATCAGCTCCGAGTCGGGTTGCGCCGTCTGGCCGGCTCCGTTGGTGTACAGCTGGCCACCGCCGTAGGCGGCGGTCGCCGGTCCGGGATAGACGCAGCAGCCTTCGAGGATGACCAGGTCCGGGTCGAACTCGTTGATCGCCTGCTGCGTCCACGTCGCCCAGAGCTTGTTGTTCCACAGGGGCCCGGTCGCAGCGAGGCCGATGTAGCGCGCCTCGAGCCCTCGGCTCTGGAACTCGTCCATGATCTCGGGGGCCGCCCCCCACATCATCGAGTCGCCGACGAGCAGCACCTTCGTGACGGGCTGCTTGGTCACCCGGTCGACGTAGCCGCACGCCGCCAGCAGCGCGCAGCACGCCACGACCGCGGCCAGCTTCACCTTCCCCCGTACGTCTCGCACGGCCGAGCAGGCTAGCCCGCCGCCCCGATCGGCACGGCACGGCCGCTGCTAACGTGCCAACAGCGGCGAGGCACCTGGAGCAGCATGCGTGAGCGCCCACTCCTGCATCTGGTGAACCCGCGCCTCGAGGGGCCGGGCATCCACCACACGTTCTTCCATCGGTTCGCGCCGATGGCGTTGCTCGTGCTGTCGGCGGTGGCCCGCCGGGCGGGCTGGGACACGTTGGTCATCGACGAGAACCACGAGCCGATCCCCGATGAGCGGCCCGACCTGGTGGCGATCACCGTGTGGACGCCGGTGGCGGTGCGGGCGTACGACCTGGCCGACCGGTATCGGGCACGGGGCATTCCGGTCGTCGTCGGTGGCGTCCATGCGTCGCTGCTGCCGGCCGAGGCGGCGCTGCACGCAGATGCCGTCGTCGCCGGCGAGGCCGACGTCGTCTTCGCCGACGTCCTGGCCGACGCTGCTGCCGGTCGCCTGCAGCCGATGTACCACGGCAGTTGGCAGGGCATGGACGTCGTGCCACGGGTCGATGCGTACGCCCACTCGTACGAGCAGATCCCGTTCTCGCGCTACAAGCCGGGGCACTCGATGCAGACCACACGCGGCTGCCGGTTCAACTGCGAGTTCTGCTCGGTCATCCGCATCAACGGTCGCGGGCAGCGCCACATGGAGCCCGAACGGGTGGTCGAGGAGCTGCGGTTCCGGACGCGGATGCCGCCGCGGATGCCCGGCTGGACGTGGTTCTACCTCCTCGACGACGACCTGGCTGCCGACCTCGACTACGCCGCGGCGCTGTTCGAGGCGTTGGCCGACGCCAAGCTGCACATGCGCTTCGGTGCCCAGGCGTCGATCGGGCTGGCGCGCCATCCCGAGCTCGTGCGCCTCGCGTCGCGGGCCGGGTGCCGCCAGCTGTTCGCCGGCTTCGAGTCGATCAGCCGCGAGGCGCTGATCGAGTGCAACAAGAAGAACCGCCCGTCGGAGTTCGCCGAGCTGATCCGTACGATCCACGACGCCGGGATCTACATGGAGGGCGGCTTCATCTTCGGCTTCGACCACGACACCCCCGACGTGTTCGCCGAGACCGCCGAGTTCGTCGACCGCATCGGTGTCGACGTGGCGCACTTCTCGATCCTGACGCCGCTGCCCGGCACCCACACCTTCGCCCGCTACTACGAGCAGGGCCGCATCGTCGACTTCGACTGGGGCCACTACAACTTCTACTACCCGGTCTTCGAGCCGGCGCAGATGACGCGCCAACAGCTCATCGACGGTCAACGGCTGGCGTTCGAGCAGTTCTACCGGCGCTCGTGGCGGGCTCGCCGGTTCATCACCCGGCTCGGCCAGCGTTCGCCCGACTGGAGTCTGATCGCGGGATACGTCGGGCACAGCTTCGCCAAGGAGTTCTGCCGCGATCTCCAGATCGTCGACCGTCCCGCCTACGAGCCGCCGCCAGGCGTGCTGGAGCAGCTGTTGCGTACCAGCCGAGCCGAGCCGAACGACGCCGTGGCGACGGCGGTGGCGCAGCAGCGCGCCACGGTCGATGTCGCCATGCCGACGCGCTTGGCCCCGACCTCCGGGGTGCCGACGCCGGTCGCCGGCGCCTGATCGCGCCGCATCGGCCGGCCGCACCCGGCCGGAGCCGGGTCAGGTCCGGCTGCGGCGGCGCCGCGCCGCGTCGACCTTTCGGGCGGCCCGGGTGAGGGCGTCGAGCTCGGCGTCGGCCGCTTCGCCGTCGCGCA
>JAGQTE010000220.1 GCA_020439175.1 Acidimicrobiales bacterium
CGCCGCCTCGAACACCCATCCCTGCGCTTCGAGCTCCTTGAGCTCATCGGTCAGGGCCGCCGCCGCCCGATCATCGAGCTCGACACCGAGCTCGGCGGCCTTCATCACCATGCCGGCCCGCCCGCCGAGGTCGGACACGAGCACCCGGCTGTGGTTGCCGACCACGCCCGGGTCGATGTGCTCGTAGGTGGCGCCGCCGGCGCGCCCCAGCGCCGAGGTGTGCAGCCCGCCCTTGTGCGCGAACGCCGACGAGCCGACGTAGGGGTCGGCCGGCAGCGGCGGCAGGTTGACGAGCTCGGCGACGTGGCGGCTCACCGCCGTCAGCCGCTCCATCCGGCCCTCGGGCAGCGTGGCGATGCCGAGCTTGAGCGTCAGGTCGGGGATGACGGTCATCAGGTTGGCGTTGCCCGTGCGCTCGCCGTAGCCGTTGATCGTGCCCTGCACCTGGCGGGCGCCGCCGAGCACGGCGGCCACCGAGTTGGCGACGGCGCAGCCGCTGTCGTTCTGGGTGTGGATGCCGACCTGCACGTCGTCGCCCAGGTACGCCACCACCTCGGCGGTGATCTGCTCGACCTCGTGCGGGAGCGAGCCGCCGTTGGTGTCGCACAGCACGACGCACGACGCCCCGTTGGTGGCGGCGGCCTCGGCGATGCGCAAGGCGTAGGCGGGGTTGCGCTTGTAGCCGTCGAAGAAGTGCTCGCAGTCGAAGAAGACGCGGCGGCCCTCGGCCACCAGGAACGCCACCGACTCGGCGACCATCGCCTCGCCCTCGTCGAGGGTGGTGCGCAGCGCTTCGAGGACGTGGAAGTCCCACGACTTGCCGACGATGCACAGCGTCGAGGTCTGGGCGTCGAGCAGCGCCTGCAGCGTCGGGTCGACGTCGACCTTGCCGGCGGGGCGACGGGTGGAGCCGAACGCCACCAGGTCGGCGGTCTCGAGCCGCAGCTCGGTGCGGGCGCGGGTGAAGAACTCGGCGTCCTTGGGGTTGGCCTGCGGGTAGCCGCCCTCGATCCAGCGCACGCCGAGCCAGTCGAGCTGCTCGGCGACGCGCAGCTTGTCGTCGACCGTCAGCGAGATGCCCTCGAACTGGGCCCCGTCGCGCAGCGTCGTGTCGAAGATGTCGACGGCGTCGGGCGTACCGGGGCGGCGCGCCGCCAGCAGCGGCGCGCCGTCCGGTACGCCGTCAGCGGACATGTTCGACCCAGTCCTTGTACCGGTCGACCTGGCCGCGCACGGCCCGGCCGTACTCGGCGGCGATCGCCGTGGTGATCTCGCCGGGGCACGGCAGCGGACGGTCGTCGACCGAGTTGACGGCCGAGACCTCGGCGGCGGTGCCGCACACGAACATCTCGTCGGCGGTGTAGAGGTCGGCCCGGGTCAGGAACTCGTCGACCACCTCGATGCCCATGTCGCGCGCGATGGTCGTGACCGCCTGCTGGGTGATGCCGCGCAGCGCGCCCGTGGCGGTGGGGGGCGTGCGCAGGACGCCGTCGCGGGCGATGAAGATGTTCTCGCCCGTGCACTCCGACACGAAGCCCTCGGGGTTGAGCATGATCGCCTCGTCGTAGCCCGCCTTGAGCGCCTCCACCTTGGCCAGCGACGAGTTGACGTAGTTGCCGGTCGTCTTGGCCGTCGGCGGCATGATGTTCGGGTCGTGGCGCGTCCACGACGAGATCTTCATGCGCACGCCCTTGGTCACGGCGTCGTCGCCGAGGTAGGCGCCCCACGGCCAGCAGGCGACGGCGACGTCGACCGAGCACGGCAGGGTGTTGAGGCCCATCTCGCCGTAGCCGAAGTAGGCGATCGGCCGGATGTAGCACGACGGCAGGCCCGACGCCCGCACGGTGACCTTGACGGCCTCGACCAGCTCGTCGACCGAGTACGGCAGGTCCATCAGCAGGATCTGCGCCGACTCGTGCAGCCGCTCCATGTGCTCGGTGAGGCGGAACACGCCCGGGCCCTCGTCGGTCTCGTAGGCGCGCACGCCCTCGAACACGCCCATGCCGTAGTGCAGCGAGTGGGTGAGCACATGGATGCGGGCGTCGTCCCAGTCGACGAGCTCGCCGTTCATCCAGATCTTCTCGGTGGGCGTGATGGGCATGGGGCTTCCCGTTCGTCGCCGGCTGGTGGGCCGGTCGCCGCGCGCGGCGGAGAGGTGTCGTGGTGGCGTTCAGGCCCGGCGCGCGGGGCGGGATCAGGACAAGGGCTGGCTTACAGCTTGGCGGCGACGGCGTCGCCGAGCTCGGTGGTGGATCCGGTGAGGCCCGTGCAGGCGGCACAGGCCTCGCGTACTCGGGCGGCCGCCTCGGTCTCGCCGAGGAAGTCGAGCATCATCGCCGCCGACAAGATGGCGGCGATGGGGTTGGCCTTGTTCTGCCCGGCGATGTCGGGCGCCGACCCGTGGACCGGCTCGAACATCGAGGGGCCCGTGCGGTCGGGGTTGAGGTTGCCCGACGAGGCGAAGCCGATGCCGCCGGACACGGCGCCGCCGAGATCGGTGAGGATGTCGCCGAAGAGGTTGTCGGTGACGATCACGTCGTAGCGCTGCGGCGACTCGACGAAGTAGATGCAGGCGGCGTCGACGTGGTTGTAGGCCGTCTCGACGGCAGGGAACTCGGTGCCGACCTCGGTGAAGGCCCGCTCCCACAGGTCGCCGGCGAAGGTCAACACGTTGGTCTTGTGCACCAGCGTGAGGTGCTGGCGCTCCCGGCTCGCCGCCAGGTCGTAGGCGTAGCGGACGCACCGCTCGACGCCGAAGCGGGTGTTGACCGACCCCTGCGTGGCGATCTCGTGCGGCGTGCCCTTGCGCAGGAAGCCGCCCTCGCCGGCGTAGGTGCCCTCGGTGTTCTCCCGGATGACGATGAAGTCGTGGTCGCCGTCGGGGTGGGTGAACGGGCGCTGGTTGATGTAGAGGTCCAGCTCGAAGCGCATCTTGAGGAGCAGGCCGCGCTCGATCACCCCGGGCGGCACCTCGGGCGTGCCGACGGCGCCGAGCAGCAGCGCCTCGTGACCCCGCCACTCCTCGATCACCTCGTCGGGCAGCACGACACCGTCGCGCAGGTAACGAGCGCCACCGAGGTCGTAGTCGACCGTGTCGAGGGCGACACCGGCCGCGTCGATGACCTTGAGCGCCTCGGCGATGACCTCGGGGCCGATGCCGTCGCCACCGATGACTCCGATGCTGTGTGCCATGTGCGTACTGCGTCCTGTTCGATCTGCTGGGTTCGGTCTGCTGGGGGCCGGTGCCGACCGGCAAAGCCGCCCGGAAACGAGAAAACCGCCCACCGGGGTGGACGGTCAACAGCGCACACCGCGAGGCGGTGCGCGCTACCGAATGATGATTACGACGGTCTGGCAGGGTCGAGACATCGCCGCACAGTGTGCCGGGCGGGTCCCTGACCGTCAACCTGGTTGGGGCCGGCGCGCGGACCGGCCGGTCCCGGTCCAGCCGTCGGCGGGGGTGGCCGCGCCGGGGACCGACGCCTACCATGGACGCCCGTGACCGATGTCCACCATCTCTCCCAGGCGACGCACGACCGGCTCTCGGCCGAGCTGGAGCACCTCACCTCGCACGGCCGGACCGACATCGCCCGCAAGATCCAGGCCGCCCGGGAGCTGGGCGACCTCTCCGAGAACGGCGACTACCACGCCGCCAAGGACGAGCAGGGCAAGATGGAGGCCCGCATCCGGCACCTCGAGGCGCTGCTCGACCGGGCCGAGATCGTCGAGGCCTCGGCGTCCGACGTCGTGGCTCCCGGCACGATCGTGTCGATCTGCTACGAGGGCGACGACGAGCCCGAGCGCTTCCTGATCGGCTCGATCGAGGAACGCCACGAGGAGGTCGACGTGATCTCCCCCGGCTCGCCGCTCGGCCAGGCCCTGCTGGGGGCGGCGGTGGGCGACGTCGTCGACTTCGAAGCCCCCGGTGGCACGCTCAAGGTCGAGGTCGTCGACCTCGAGATCTGACCGGATCGCACCACGTCGCCGGGGCGCGGCAGGTCAGTCCGCCGCTTCGACGACGACGGGACGGTCGAGCGCCACGGCGAGCAGCTCGCGCCGCTCGTTGGCGGTGTGCAGCTCGAGGGCCAGATCGGTGTCGGCGTCGTGCTCGGCCACGATGTGCAGCGCGGCGTCCTCCGTGTCGAGGTGACAGGCCACGTCGGTGACCAACCCGGCGTGCGAGCGGTCGAGGCCGATGGCGACGCGCAGCAGCCCGGCCATGACCCGCACGCGCTGCTGGTCGACGGGGCGCAGCGCCTCGAACTCCGGGTGGGTCGGCTTGGGCAGGCTCTTGCGGTGATACCGCACGGTGGCGGCGATCAGCTCGATCTCGTGGTCGGTGAACCCCATCAGCCGGTCGCTGTTGCGCACCACGTAGTAGCTGTGCTTGTGGTGGCTGCCGAAGCTGACGAACAGCCCGACGTTGGCCAGCAGCGCCGCCGCCTCGAGCAGCTCCCGCTCGGCATCGCCGAGGTCGTGCAGGCCCAGGGCTGCCGTCTGGTCGAACAGGGCCAGCGCCAGGCGTGCCACCTGGTCGCCGTGCTCGCGCTCGGGGTCCATCAGGTCGGCGAGGTGCACGACGCTCGATCGGCGCAGGTCGCGCAGGTGGTGCAGGGCGGCGCCGTGGCGGCGGCGGATGGCGTCGAGCAGCACGCCTTCGCGCAGGGCGTAGTCCGAGATGATCAGCGCGTCGATGCCGAGCTCGGTCATGGCCTGGTCGAGGATGACGGCGCCCGCCAGGATGATGTCGGCGCGCCGGCTGTCCATCCCGGGCATCCCCGCCCGGGCCGCCGCCGACCCCGCCTCGACCAGGTCGGCGACCACCGCCCGCACCTGGTCGTGGGTGAGCGTCGTGTTGTTGAGCGTGCGGGGCACGTCCTCGCCGGCGCGAGCGATCGCCAAGGCCGCGATGGCTTCGATCGTGCCCGACGACCCGACCGCCACCTCGAACCCTTCACGCCGCACCAGGCGGGTCATCGGCGCCAGGACGTTGCGGACGTGCCGGGCGCAGGCGTCGACGGCGCCGGGGTGCAGCACCTCGGAGCGGAAGAACCGTTCGGTGAGGCGGATGGCGCCGAGCTTGAGCGACCCGACGGCGAGCACCTGGCGGCGCTCACCCACCAACACCTCGGTGGAGCCGCCGCCGATGTCGATCAGCACCAGCCGCTTGTCGAACACCGGCACGGCCTGCAGCACGCCCAGGTGGATGAGGCGCGCCTCCTCGGCACCGGTGATGACCTCGACCTCGACGCCGGCCTCGTCGCGCGCCCGAGCCAGGAACTCGCCGGCGTTCGCCGCCTCACGCACGGCGCTCGTCGCCACGGCGACCAGTGCCGCGCCGTGCACCTCCGCCACGGCGCGACACCGCGCCAGCGCCGCCACGCCGCGTTCGATCGCCTCGGGCGACAGCTCCGACATGTCCGTGGCGCCGGAGCCGAGCCGCACCATCTCCTTCTCGCGGGCGATCACCTCGAACCGGTCGCCGTCGACCACGCGCGCCACGACCAGGTGGAACGAGTTGGTGCCGAGGTCGACGGCGGCGATGGTCTCGGGTTCGCTCACGCCGGCCGGCCCTGCGGTGGCCGGGTGCGGTGCACGATCACGACGACGGCGGCGAGGACGGCCACGAGCACACCGTAGGTGAGGGCGCGCACCGCGGCGGACCCGGCGACGTCGGTGCCCTGCAGCGACGCCATCGCCAGCACGGCGGCGGTGACCGGCAGCGCCAGCAGCCGGCGATCGAGCAGGGCATCAGTGCCGGTGTCGGCCGCCCGAGGCGCCAGGCGGGCGAGCGCCAACCCGAGCACCACCACCGCCACCGCCGTGTAGTGCCCCCACAGGATCGGCGACGCCGCCACGAGACCGAGCGACCACCAGGCCCACTCCACCTCGGCCGGCGCGGCGCGCAGCCACCGCCACCACGCCGCACCCAACGCTGCGAGGACGAGTGCGGCGCTGAGCACGACGGCTGCGCCGGCATCGAGGCCCGAGGCCGCGGCGAGCTGGGTCGCCAGCGACCGGTTCGCCGGCACGTCCAGCGCCGAGGTCGTCAGTGACCACGAGCCCGCACCGGCGTCGGCGACGACGGTTGCCGGCACCAGCGCCAGCAGCCCGACGACGCCCACCAGCACCACCGCCGCGGCCCCGACCAGGCTCGCCCATCGTCGTCGGCCGGCCTGCAGCACCGCCAACAGCGCGGGCACGCCCTTGAGGACCGCAGCCCCGGCCCACACCAGCGACGCCGCCGTGCGGCGCAGTCGCCCGCCGACCGGGATCGGCGCCAGCGCCGCCGACAGGTACAGCACGCCCGACGTCTGCCCCAGCTGGCCAGCGCGCAGCACCAACGGCGTGAGGGCCAGGGCGCTCAGCACGACGGTCACGCGACCGGCGTCGCCGTGGCGTCGACCCAGCCGGCGCCACAGCACGACGGTGCCCAGCGCGAAGGCGGCGGCGCCGGCGAGCTGCACGAGCGCGCGCACCGCCCGGTACGGCAGGTGTGCCACGGTCACCCAGCCCACGACCGCCGGCGGCGTGGCCAGCGGTGGCACGGCGAAGCGGGCGCAGTCGGCGACCTCGTCGGGCGACGCATCGGAGGCGACGAGCAAGGCGCACTGGGCCTCGACGACCTCGGTGGGCAAGGCCCCGAACCGCGCCTCGGCGGGCGGGAACACCAGGTCGTCGCGCACGCCCACGAACTGCGCCTGCACCACGTACGGCGCCACGTCCTGGCCCGGCGCCTGCACGGGCCAGGCCGCCTGACTCGCCCACAGCGCGCACACCGCCCCCAAGGCGACGGCCAACCCCCGCGCACGGCCCATGCGGCGGACCCTAGCGGGGTGGCTCTGCCCGGACGATGTGCGCTGGCCGGCAGTGGTCGATCGTCAAAGCTCTGGTGCTGCTCGAGGCATCGACCTCAGACTGGTGCGCCATGGCAACCGACGAAGGCCTTCCCACACTCGCCGCGCGCATCCGCAGCTCGACCACGCCGCGCCTGACCGTGTTCACCGCGCAGTCGAAGAAGCACTTCTACTGCCGGGACGCGATCTGCGCGTTCGTCTTCGACCACGACGCCGTCCCGCTCAACCCGTTCCGGGCCTTCGGCTACTTCTTGGGTGACCGCGTCGACCGGGATCTCGTCCGCGAGGCGAACAACAACCTCCTTCGGCTGTGTGATGAGCTCTGGGTGTTCGGCACGACGATCGCGAACGGTGTGCTGTTCGAGATCCTCTACGCCCACGAGATGGGCATGCCGGTGCGGCTCTACAACGTGGCGACGAGGGCGAACGAGATCCATCCCGTGTCGGTGGAGCATCTGCGCTTCGAGAGCGAGCTCTACGTGCGCGGCGTGTCCCGAGCTGACCTCCAGGACCTCGTGGCAGGAGGCGGCGGCATGACCGACCTCTAGCCGGCGGGCTCCACGCGTCTCCGCCGACGAGCCCTCCGTCAGGCGTCCCCGGCGAGGGCGTCGGCGATGGCGGCGGCGGCGTCGACCACGGCGCTGCCGTAGCGCGCTCCCGGCCGGCGGCTCGTCCGCTCGATCGGACCGGAGACGCTGACGGCGGCCACGACCCGGCCGTCGGGGTCGCGCACCGGTGCCGACACGGACGCCACGCCGGCTTCTCGCTCCCCCACGCTGTGCACCCAGCCCGTGCCGTCGCCGTCGGAGC
>JAGQTE010000221.1 GCA_020439175.1 Acidimicrobiales bacterium
CCTCGCGAGGTACCGGTCGACGGTCGCCTGGCTGGCGGCCGGATCGAGCTGGCGGCCGACGACGACGCTGGCGGCTTCGGCGGCGATGGTCGCCACGTCGCCGCGCAGCCCCGCGAGGGCCTCGGTCTTGGCGGCGGCGATCTCCTCGGCGGCGGCCGAACGGATCGACGAGGCCTCGGCCTCGGCGGCACCGATCAGCTCCCGTCGGCGGGCCTCACCTTGCGCTCGTGCGTCCTCGACGATGCGGTTCGCCTCGGACCGGGCGGCGCTCATCGCCGTGTGGTAGTCGTCGAGCACCGTGCCCACGGCCCCGCGCGCCTCCTCGGCGGCGGCGACGTCGCCGTTCACCTTGGCCTCGCGGTCGGACATGATCTTGACCACCGGCTTGAGGAGCACGAACTTCATCAGTGCCCACAGCACGATGAAGCACGCGGCGCCCCAGATGAGCTCGGGACCGACCGGCAGGATCGGGTTCGACTGCTCGGTCGAGTGCAAGGCCTCGGTCTCGAGCGCGTCGACCTTCTCGCCGAACGTCTCCGTTGTCGTGGTGTGCTCGGACCCCCCACCCTCGGTCTCGAGGGTGAGAGAGAACACCATCGTGGGTGTGCCCACGATCGTCTCCTTCGGTCAGGCGCGGATCAGGCGAACTTCAGCAGGATGAAGACCACGAAGCCGATGAGGGCGAGTGCCTCGGTGAAGGCGATGCCCAGGAACATCGTGGTGCGCACCATGCCGGCGGCCTCGGGCTGGCGAGCCATCGCCTGCACGGACTGGCCGACCAGGTAGCCGATGCCGATGCCCGGGCCGATGGCGGCGAGGCCGTAGGCCGTACCGGCCGTCGCGGCCGCGGACACGCCCTTGGCCGAGGCGGCGTCGAGGCCCTCGGTGGCGGCCTGAGCCAGGATTGCGGAGGTGCTCATTGGTGTCGTTTCTCCTTGTGATGGAAAGAGATCAGTGATCGGGATGCAGAGCGCCACCGATGTAGACGGCGGCGAGGATGGCGAAGACGTAGGCCTGCAGGAACGAGACCATCAGCTCGAAGCCGGTGAGGCCCACGAGCATGCCGAACGAGAAGATGCCGATGACCGACAGCACGCCGATCGTCTCGAACAGGGCGATGGTCAGCACGGCGAAGGTCACGAGCAGGATGTGCCCGGCGAGCATGTTGGCGAAGAGCCGCACCGCCAGCGAGAAGGGCCGCACGATGAACGTCGACAGGAACTCGATCGGGGTCACGAGCAGGTAGAGCGCCTTGGGCACGCCCGGCGGGAACAGCGCGTCCTTGAAGTAGCGCAGACCGTGGTGGCGGATGCCGACGCTCACGAAGAAGACCAGCGTCAGCAGACCCATGAAGGCGGGGTTCGCCATGCGGGCGTTGGCCGGCATGGCGATGACCGGGATGATCTCGAAGATGTTGCCGAAGAAGACGAAGAAGAAGATCGTGGCCAGGTAGGGCAGGTAGGCGGCGCCACCGTGCCCGATCGCCTGGTCGATGATGCCCTTCTGGATGAAGTCCACGCTGGCCTCGGCCAGGTTCTGCATGCCCTTGGGCACCAGGGCCTTCTTGCGGGCGCCGATCAGGAAGATCAGCGACGTGGCCACCACCGCGAACAGGTTGATGAAGGCGATCTTGTTGAAGCCCGTGCCCTCGATCGCATCTGGCCACACGACCAGGTTGTCGATGGGCGGGAACTCGAGGGCACCGAGGACGACCGAGAGCACTGGTCAGGACTCCTTGTTGGTCTGCGACGCGGGCTTGAGGCCCGGGAACGCGAGTGAGGCGGACACGTAGTGCATCTCCCAGAACAGGAGACCGAGGTGGGTGACGACGAGGGTGATGCCGAACGGCACCACCTCCATCCACGAGGCGTCGTGCACCACCCAGAAGGCGGCGAAGATGAGCCCGAGGCGGATGAGGTAGCCGAACAGGGCGGCGCCCATCATCAGCCCGACCGAGATCCGCGCCGAGAAGGTGAGCAACGCCGCGGCGAGCAGGAAGTTCACCACGACGATGGCGATGGCGTAGGCGGTCGACAGCGCGCCGTCGACGCCCCAGATCAGCCCGAAGACCACGATGGCCGCCGGCGAGACGAGCAGCGCCTTGCGCGTGAGGTCCCGAGCGATGTCCCGCTCGGGGGTGGGGCCTTCGATCCGGGTGATCATCGCCTCACCCACGGCGCACCCACTTGCCGTCGGCCTCGTGCTCGGACATCTCGGCGTCGTAGCGCAGCCACAGCTTCACGCAGGCGCCGGCGAAGCCCATCATGGCGAAGAGGATGACGAACAGCGGCGTCGTGTCGAAGGTGCGATCGATCCACAGACCGATCAACGCCAGGAGCAACGGCGAGAACACGAGCTCGAACGAGCCGGTGCTGCGGTGCATGCCGCCGTAGAAGTCGCTCCGTTGCGATTCGTCGGGGTTCACGGGAAGGAGATCTCTCGGTGTGCTCGGCAAGCTGGTCGCGTCGCTTGTGAAGCGATTCGCAAACTACGTGGGACCGGAGCGGCCCCGCAAATCCGAGCGAGCACCGCGCGCTCTGCGTTCGGCGCGCTGACGCCCGGCGCGCTGGCGCAGGCGCTTGCCGTCGGGCGCCGGCCCGTCGTCGGCGGCGGCCGACGGCGGTTCGGGATCGTCCTGCTTGGCCCGCCGACCGATCTGGGGCAGCAGGATCGTGAACAACGCCAGGCCCAGGCCCAGCACGGCGAACGGGACGAGCCCGTCGCCTCGACCGGTGTAGATCGGGTACAGCACGAAGCCGGCGAGCAGCGCCGTCCAGGCCCACAGGATGAACACGGCGCGGCGATGCCCGTGCCCGAGGCGCAGCAACCGGTGGTGCAGATGATCCTTGTCCGCCTCGGAGACACCCGAGCGCTTGGCGGCGCGGCGCACGATGGCGAAGGCGGTGTCGAGGATGGGGACGGCCAGGATCAACAGCGGGATGAGGATCGGCGCATAGAAGAAGAACACCTGACCCGAGTACGGCTGGTCGGATCGACCACCGACCATCATCGTCGCCGCCGCCATCAGCAGCCCCAGCATCAGCGCGCCGGCGTCACCCATGAAGATCCGAGCCGGGTGGGCGTTGTACGGCAGGAACCCCAGACAGATCGCCAGGATCAACAGCGCCACGAGCGGTCCGAGGTTGTCGGCGCTCAGCAACCCGGCGTCGCCGAGACGCAGCGAGAAGAAGAAGAACCCGGCGGCGGCGATGCCGACGATGCCGGCGGCGAGGCCGTCGAGACCGTCGATCAGGTTGACCGCCTGGGCCATGCCCACCACCCAGATGACGCTGAGCAGGAACGACAGGTCCGACGACAGGTACAAGATGTTGGTCTCGTCGGTGAACGCCCGCTCGAGCGGGATGCGCAGCACGAGGATGCTCACGCCGCTGAACACCAGCACGCTGGCCGCCAGGACCGTCCCGGCGGTCTTGGCCGGCGCCGACACCTCGCGCAGGTCGTCGACCACCCCGATCACCAGCATCACCAGCGCCGCGCCGAGGATGCCCCACGGCTCGGTCGACCCGCTGAACGCCTCGTCGAACGCGCCGAGCGACCAGGCGGTCACGAAACCGGCGGCGAAGCCGCCGAACATGGCGATGCCGCCGATCGTCGGCGTCGGCCGTTGGTGCACCCGACGCTCGTCGGGCTTGACGACGGCACCGATGCGGATGGCGAGCAACCGCACCAGCGGGGTCAGCGCCAACGTGACGACGAGGGCGACCCCGAAGGCGATCCCGTACGCTGCGGCCCGTGACATCCCTGTCGAGCGTACTGCGGGTGCTGGTGGTCACTGCGATGGGCGCTGCGCTGGCGTTCGCGGCCACGGCGGTCGTGCCGGCGCCGGCGAGCGCCGCCACCATCACCTTCACCTATGAGGTGCGGCCGATGGGCAGCGTCGGTGACCTCGAGGCGTTCGCGTCGCTCGCGGCCGAGACCCTCGACGACGATCGCGGCTGGTCGCTCGGCGGCTCGATCCGATTCGAGCGCGTGGCGTCGGGCGGACAGTTCACCCTCTGGCTCTCTGCCGCGTGGCTCGTCCCGACGTTCGGGCCGCCGTGCGACAGCACGTACTCCTGCTCGATCGGCCGCAACGTGATCATCAACGACACACGTTGGAACCAGGCCACGCCGTCGTGGAACGGCAGCGGCGGCTCGCTGCGCGACTACCGGCACATGGTCGTCAACCATGAGGTCGGCCACTGGCTGGGCTTCGGGCACGCGCTGTGCGGCGGTGCGGGACAGCAGGCCCCGGTGATGCAGCAGCAGTCGATCAGCCTGCAGGGCTGCACCCACAACCCGTGGCCGCTGGCCTGGGAGCGCCAGGCGCTGGCATCCGGACGCGGGGTGCCGATCCTGCCCGGTGGGCCGGGCCCTGCCGTGGCGGCGCTGACGAACGCCGACGGCCGCATCGAGGTGTTCGCCGCGAGATCTGGCCCGGTCAGCCACCGCTGGCAGTGGGGCTACCAACCCGGGTGGTCGCCGTGGTTCGGCATGGGTGGCGCACGGCCGCGCGCCGACGCCGTCGACGGCGGACGCAATCCCGACGGGCGCCTCGAGGTGTTCGCCACCGCTCCCGACGGCGCGCTCGTGCACAACTACCAGTGGCCGGTCGCCGGCGGCTGGGCCGGGTGGTTCCCGTTGGGCTCGGGCGTGGCCAGCGCACCCACCGTGGGCGCCAACGCCGACGGCCGCTTCGAGGTCTTCGCCACCGGCGCCGACGGCGCGCTGGTGCACACCTGGCAGGTGGCGCCCAACAGCGGCTGGTCGCCGACCTTCGCTCTCGACGGCGGCATCGCCCACCGCCCCGGTCTCGGCACGACCGCCGACAAGCGCCTGGTCGTGTTCGCCGTGACCGGCGTCGGCGCGCTGCGCGGGCGCATGCAGGTCGCACCGAACGGCGGCTGGTCGGGACCGGTCGAGGTCGGTGCCGGCGTCACCGGCCAGCCCGCGGTCGGACGCAACGCCGACGGCCGGATGGAGGTGTTCGCCGTCGGGACGGACGGGCGCCTGCGCCACGCCTGGCAACAGCCGGGCGGCACCTGGTCCGGGCTGTTCGCCGTCGCCGACAGCCCCACCACACGCCAGGCGCCCGCCGTGACGGCCAACGCCGACGGCCGGCTCGAGGTGTTCGTGACTGCGACGGACGGCCGCGTCTACCACGCGTGGCAGGCCGCGGCGGCGGGCGGCTGGAGCGCGCTGTTCCCGTTGGGCGGTGACGCCGCCGCGCCGCCGAGCGTGCAGGTCAACGCCGACGGTCGGCTCGAGGTGTTCGTGCTCGGCCGTGACGGCCAGGTCTGGCACGACTGGCAACGCTGGGCCGGCGGCCCGTGGAACGGCATGGTGCCGCTCAGCGCGTGATCGGTCAGTAGACCGGGAACTTCGAGCAGAGCGTCGCCACCTCGTCCCGCACGGCGCCGAGCTCGGCCTCGTCCTCGCGCCCGCGCAGGGCCCGGGCGATCAGGGTGGCGATGGCGGCCATCTCGGCCTCGCCCATCCCCTGCGTGGTCACCGCCGGGGTGCCGATGCGCAGACCGCTGGTCACGAACGGCGACCGTGGATCGTCGGGGATGGTGTTCTTGTTGAGCGTGATGCCGGCGCGATCGAGCACGTCCTGCGCCACCTTGCCCGTCAGCTCGGCGTCGAACGGCTGCAGGTCGACCAGCATCAGGTGGTTGTCCGTGCCGCCCGACACCAGACGGAACCCTTCGGCGCCGAGCGCACCGGCAAGGGTCTGCGCGTTGGCGACGATCTGCTCGGCGTAGGCGGCGAACGACGGGTCGGCCGCTTCCCGGAACGCCACCGCCTTGGCGGCGATCACGTGCTCGAGCGGTCCGCCCTGCAGCCCCGGGAACATCGCCTTGTCGATGGCCGCCGCATGCTCGGCACGGCACAGGATCGTCCCGCCGCGCGGGCCGCGCAGCGTCTTGTGGGTGGTGAAGGTCACGACATCTGCGTACGGCACCGGGCTCGGGTGCGCGCCGCCGGCGATCAAGCCCGCGATGTGGGCGGCGTCGAACATGAGCAGGGCGCCCACCTCGTCGGCGATCGCCCGCAACGGCTCGGGGTCGATGATGCGGGGGTAGGCCGTGGCGCCGGCAACGATCAGCTTCGGTCGTTCGGCCACGGCCAGGTCGCGGATGGCGTCGTAGTCGAGGCGCTCGTCGCTCGGGGTGACGCCGTAGGCGACGAAGTTGTAGAAGCGGCCGCTGGCGTTCACCGGCGAGCCGTGCGTGAGGTGGCCGCCCTGGTCGAGGCGCATGCCCAGCACGGTGTCGCCCGGCTCCAGCAGCGCCAGGTACACGCCCATGTTGGCGTTCGCCCCGGAGTGGGGCTGGACGTTGGCGTGGTCGGCGCCGAACAGCGCCGTCGCCCGGTCACGCGCCAGGTCCTCGACCTCGTCGACCACCTGGTTGCCGCCGTAGTAGCGCTTGCCGGGGTAGCCCTCGGCGTACTTGTTCGTCAGCACGGAACCCGACGCCTCGAGCACCGCCGGCGAGGTGAAGTTCTCGGAGGCGATGAGCTGCAGCGAGGTGTTCTGGCGTTCGGTCTCGGCGGCGATCAGGTCGAACAGCTCGGAGTCACGGTCGGTCGGCCACGGCATGGCGTCAACCTACCTCAGGGCGCCAACAGCGCCGACAGCCGCCGCGCCAGGTCGTCGATCTCGGCATCGACCTGTTTGAACACCTTGAACCGCCGCCCGATGGGGTCGAGCACGTCGTCGTCGGGGCTCTCGCCGAGCAGGCCGGCCGGCGTGCGGCGTTCGCCCACCCGCATCAGCCACGACGGCACGTCCTCGTCCGGCAGACGGGGGCCGGCCCGTTCTCCGCGGCGCACGAGCTCTTTGAGCGAGAAGGTCTTGGCGAAGCCGTCCGGCGCCAGCATCGCCGCCTCCCGGACGTGCTGGCGCGCCATGCCGATCACGATGTCCGCATCGTCGACCATCGAGGGCTCGAGCAGGCGGGACCGGTGGCCGGAGACGTCCAGGCCTCGGGCCGCCATCAACTCGACCACGGCCGGCTCCGCCGGACGGTCGACGGTCAGGAACCCTGCCGAGCTGACCTCCGCCGTGACGCCTCGCTCCCCGAGGTGCTGGGCGATGAGCACCTCGCCCATGGGCGAGCGGCAGACGTTGCCGGAGCAGAGGACCAAGAGGCGCACTGCCGCCGGATTGTAGTGACGGCGCGGCGCGTCGTTACTCTTGACCGACCAGTCAAGGAGGTGCCCAGGTGACCGAGCTCAACCCTCGCCTCCCCGTGCTGATCGGCGTGGGGCAGCTGTCGAACCGGGTGGATCAGGGCGCCGACCCGCTCGAACCCGCCGCCCTCATGGCGCAGGCGCTCCACCTGGCGGCGCGCGACACCGGCGTCGACGGCGTCCTCGACGGCGCGGACTCGATCCGCGTGATCAACGAGCTGAGCTGGCGCTACCGCAACCCGGGGGTCGCCGTCGCCGACCGCCTCGCCATCTCGCCACGAGAGAGCCTCTACACGGTGATGGGCGGCAACTACGTCCAGACGCTGGTCAACCGCACCGCACTCGACATCGTCGAGGGCCGCAACGACCTGGTGCTGCTCACGGGCGGCGAGGCGTGGCGCACCCGCAGCGACGCCCGCAAGACCGAGACCGACCTCGGCTGGAGCTCCCAGTCCGACGAGGTGGCGCCGGCCATGTCCTTCGGCGACGACGAGAACCTCGTCGGACCGGCCGAGCTGGCCCTCGGCATCGTCATGCCGGTGCAGGTGTACCCGATGTTCGACGTGGCGCTGCGCGCCGCCGACGGCATCAGCATCGACGAGCACCGAGACCGCGTGGCCGCGCTGTGGGCCGCCTTCAGCCAGGTCGCCGCCGACAACCCGCACGCGTGGATCCGCACGCCGATGACGGCCGACGCCATCCGCGAGGCGACCCCGGACAACCGGATGATCGGCTTCCCGTACACGAAGGTCCTCAACTCGAACAACATGGTCGACCAGGGCGCCGGCCTCATCATGTGCTCGGCGGAGCGCGCTGCGGCGCTCGGCGTACCCCGCGACCGCTGGGTGTTCGTGCACGCCGGCGCCGACGCCCACGACCACTGGTTCGTGTCGAACCGCGACGAGCTGCACCGGTCGCCTGCCATGCGCATCGCGGGCGGCGAAGCGCTGGCGCTCGCCGGGGTCGGGATCGACGACCTCGCCCACGTCGACCTGTACTCCTGCTTCCCCTCGGCCGTGCAGATCGCGGCGCGCGAGCTCGGGCTGGGCCTCGACCGCCAGCTCACCGTCACCGGCGGCATGAGCTTCGCCGGCGGCCCGTGGAACAACTACGTCATGCACGGCATCGCCACCATGGCCGACGTGCTGCGCCACGACGCCGGCAGCGTCGGCCTGTGCACGGCCAACGGCGGCTACACCACCAAACACGCCTTCGGCGTGTACGGCACGGAGCCCCCGACGTCGGGGACGTACCGCTGGGCAGACGTGCAGGATCAGGTCGATGCCCTGCCGTCGCGCCCGGTCCACACCGACTACGCCGGCGACGCCACGGTCGAGACCTACACGGTGATGTACGGGCGCGAGGGGCGACCCGAGCAGGGTCTGTTCGCGCTGCGCACCCCCGACGGGGGACGGGCGTGGGGCGTGACGGGCGACGCCGACACGATGCAGGCGATGGTCGACGCCGAACAGGTCGGCGCGTCGGCGCGTCGCAGCGCCGACGGCGCCACCGAGCTGGCCTAGCGCAGGGCGTTCAGCTGCGGGGCCGGTACCGCTCGGCGAGCGTCGCCATCACGCGGTCGTGCACCTTGGGCATCTCGCTCAGCAGCGTCTTGAACGCCGCCGTGTCGAACACGATGAGCTGCATCGGGGTGGTCGCCACCACGCTGGCGTTGCGCGGGCGGTGCTCGATCAACGCGCTCTCCCCCACGATGCTGCCGGGACCGATGGTGGCGATCAGCTCGTCGCCGGCCAGCACGCCCGCTTCACCCTCGGCGATCACGTAGCACTCCTGGCCGACCCGTCCTTGGTCGATGAGGAGCGCGCCCTCGTCGGCCGACATCTCCTCGGCGAGCTCGGCCACGCGGCGCAGCTCGTCCGGGCTGAACCCGTCGAAGAACGCCACGCCACCGAGCATCGAGACCAGGTCGGCCACCTTGGTCTCGTCGACCTTCTTCCGCTTGCCGAACATGGCGGTGCACGATAGAGCATGCGTCGGGCGAACGACGTCCGAGAACGGGGGAACTCATGCGTGCAGCGGTCATGCGCGACGGCAGGCTCGAGGTCGACGACGTGCCCGACCCGGTACCCGGGCCCGGGCAGCTCCTGGTCCGGACGCTGGCGTGCGGCATCTGCGGGTCGGACCTGCACACGCTGCACCACGCCGACCACATGGTCGAGATGGCGAGCGTCGCCGCCGGCGGTGACGGCTTCCCGGGTCAGCCGATGCGACTCGACGCCGACGTGATCATGGGCCACGAGTTCTGCGGCGAGGTGGTCGACCGCGGCGAGCACGCCGACCAGCACGCCGTCGGCGACCTGGTCGTGTCGGTGCCCATCACCATGGACGCCAGCGGCCTGCACGCCATCGGGTACTCCAACGCCTATCCCGGCGGCTACGCCGAGCTGATGGTCCTCTCGGACGTGCCGCTGCTGACGTTCACGGTCCCGAACGGCCTCGATCCCGAGCTGGCGGCGCTGACCGAGCCGATGGCGGTCGGGCACCATGCGGTGGAGCGCTCCTGGACGACGGCCGCCGACAGCGCCGTGGTGCTCGGCTGCGGACCCGTGGGGCTGGCGATCATCGCCGCCCTGCGCCTCAAGGGCGTCGAGACGATCGTCGCCGCCGACTTCTCCCCCGCCCGTCGCGCCTTGGCGACGCTCCAGGGCGCCACCGAGGTCGTCGATCCCCGCACCGAGCCTGCCGTCGAAGCCTGGCGCCGGGTCGACGGGCGTCGCCGGCTCATCGTGTTCGAGGCCATCGGCGTGCCGGGCATCTTGGACCAAGCGATGGCCGACGCACCCCGCGGTTCGCAGATCCTCGTCGCCGGGGTGTGCATGGAGCCCGACCGGGTCCGACCCATGCTCGGCGTCGTCAAGGAGCTCAACATCCAGTTCGTGTTCGGGTACGACCCGATGGAGTTCGCCGAGACGCTGCGACGGATCGCCGAAGGCGAGCTCGACGTTGCGCCGCTCATCACAGGACGGGTGCCGATCGACGGCGTCCCCGACGCGTTCGAGGCGCTCGCCGACCCCGAAGCCCATGCCAAGATCCTGGTGACGCCCGGAAGGTAGGTTTGCGGGATGGCCAACTACCCCTGCCCCGTGTGCGGTGCCAGCCACAAGTACCCACCGGAGAAGTGCCGGCTGTGCGGGCAGCTGATGACCGAGGATGCCGTCGTCGGCGACTTCGAGGGCGCCCGACAGGTCGCCCAGAAGCGCAAAGGCGTGTTCGGCATCGCCGGACTCATCATCCTCGGCGTCATTGCGGCCGCCGCGCTGTTCGTGATCTTCGGCGTCCTCCCCGGCCGCGAGAGCGTGACCGGCGTGGCATCGAACATCCCCGGCCTGCAGGACCGCACCAAGTCGGGTTGGGTGCCGATGACCGACGAGGACGGCGGCTTCCAGGTCTCGCTCCCGTCGCAGACGCCGGTGCAGGAGGAGACCACCGTCGTCCTCCCCGCCGGCGAGGTCACCGGCACGGCCACCCGCGCCTGGATCGGTGAGGACACGCTCACCGAGGTCGTCGTCGTCGACGACGCCCTGCCGGCCGGCGAGCGGGAGTTCGATGCCCTCGAAGACATCCGCACGCTGTGGGAGGAGCAGTACAAGAACGACCCGACCGCCACGATGGAGGACATCAACGAGACCAAGGTGTTCGGGCACCCCGCGCTGAGCATCAAGGCCCGCAACGTCGCCGCCCCCGGGCAGTCCGACGGCAAGTACCACGAGCGGACCATGGTCTTCTTCAACGACGGACGGCTCTACACGATCTCGGCGTTCGCCGTCGATCCGACATCGGACGCCTTCGACTACATGCTGTCGACCTTCGGCCTGCTCGATCCGGCGCCTCCGGCCGGTGGGACCGACGCCACGAGCTGAGCCGACTCAGCGCCGGGCGACGACCAGCCGGTCACGCCCGGTCAGGTCTCGCCCGACCTCCACCTCGCTGAAGCCCGCAGCCACGGCGAGCCCGGCCACGGCGCCCGCCTGACGCGGGTCGAGCTCCACGACGAGGGCTCCCCGCTCCGCCAGCCACGACGGCGCCTCGGCCACGATCCGTCGGAGGTCGTCGAGGCCCTCGGACCCGGCGAACAGCGCGCCCGCCGGCTCCCACCGCTGCACGTCCTCGGGCAGCGGGTCGCCGTCGGCGACATAGGGCGGGTTGGACACGATCACGTCGATGCCGCCTACGAGGTGCGCCGGCAGCGCCTCGAACCAGTCGCCCTCGACGATCTGGACGCGCGTGGCGGCCCGACCGATGCCGACGAGGTTGGATCGGGCGACCGCCAGCGCATCAGCGGAGGCGTCGGTGAGCCACACCGAGGACCGCTCCCGCTCGACCGCCACCGACAGGCCGATCGCTCCTGACCCGGTGCCGAGGTCGACGACGATCGGGCGGTGCCCGTCGGCGGCGCAACGGTCGACCTCGGTGAGGGCGCGCTCGGTGACGACCTCCGTCTCAGGACGCGGGATCAGCACGCGGCCGTCGACGAACAGATCGAGCGACCGGAAGCCCCACGACCCGAGGACGTACTGCAACGGCTCGCCGGCGCACCGTCGCTCGAGCATGCGCGCCACATGCGCCGCGGGCAGCGTCGTCGGTTCGTCACCACCGATCAGCACCAACTCGGCGGGTGAGCAGCCCGCGGCCTCGGCCACGATGCGACGCGCCTCCGCCTCGGGTTCGGCCACGCCCGCGGCGCGGAGCGCCCCGACGACCTCACCTTGCAGCGAGCGCCAGGTCACGCCTCGGCCGCCAAGAGCTCGGCGCGCTCGTGGGCGATCAGCGCGTCGACGATCTCGTCGAGCTCACCCCCAAGCACCCGATCGAGCTTGTGCAACGTCAACCCGATGCGGTGATCGGTGACGCGGTTCTCCTTGAAGTTGTAGGTGCGGATCTTCTCCGACCGTCCGCCGCCACCGATCTGGCCCTTGCGCTCGGCCGACAGCTCGGCGCTGCGCCGATCCTGCTCCAACTGCAGCAGTCGGGCTCGCAGCACGGTGAGCGCCTTGGCCTTGTTCTGGAGCTGGCTCTTCTCGTCCTGCATCGACACCACGAGCCCGGTGGGCTTGTGGGTCACCCGCACCGCCGAGTCGGTGGTGTTGACGGACTGGCCTCCCGGGCCCGTGGCGCGGAACGTCGCCACCTCCAGATCGGCCGGATCGATGGCGACCTCGACCTCGTCGGCCTCGGGCAGGACCGAGACGGTCGCCGACGACGTGTGGATGCGGCCCTGCGACTCGGTGACCGGCACCCGCTGCACCCGGTGCGGTCCCCCCTCGTGATGCAGGTGGGACCAGGCGGCGTCGCCCGCGACGCGGAAGGTGACGTCGTTGAACCCGCCCAGGTCCGACGGACTCGACCCGAGCACCTCGAGGCGCCACCCCTTGCGGGCGGCGAACGCCCGATACATCTCGAACAGGTCCCGAGCGAACAGGTTCGCCTCCTCGCCGCCCTCGGCGCCGCGGATCTCCATGATCACGGCACGCTCGTCGTTCGGGTCCTTCGGGAGCAGCAGCACCCGCAGCTCGTCGGCCTTGGCGGCTGCCGTCGCCTCTGCCTGGGCGATCTCGTCCCGCAACAGCACGGCGTCGTCGCCGTCGGCCTCGGCCAACAGCTCCCGGGCGGCCGCCGCATCGTCCAGCGCCGCGGCGCGGGCTTCGATGCAGGCGACGATCGGCTCGAGCTCCTTGAACCGGCGCGCCAGCGCCGTGTAGCGCGCCTGGTCGGCGACCACCGTCGGATCGGCCAGGCGCGCCTGCGTGTCGGCGTACTCCTGCACCAGGTGGTCGACGCGGTCGCTCATCGGGCGGTCAGGCTAGGTCGGCGGGCGCGCTGCGCACGATGCCGGGCCGACGCAGCAGCGCGGCGACGCGTTCCACGGCGGGCAGCCGGTCGCGCGCCGGCAGCACGAGGATCAGCTCGGCGGACGGGTCGTGCGTGCGGCGGGCGTCGGCGAGGGACGGGACGGCGTCGAGATCGGGCCCGACCACACAGCCCACGATCACCGTCTCGCCCTGCGCCGTCCCGAGCGCCACCGCCACGCTGCGGTCATCCACCCCCGAGCGCGGCAGCGTCCCCTCCACCGGGTGCAGCGACTCCGCCCCGATCGACGCCGGATCGGCGACGAGGGCGGCGCGCAGGCGGCGTTCTGCCGCCAGGCGACGCATCGGATGGGTCCCGTCCGGCGCAGCGCGTTCGTGACGCACGGCTTCGATGACCTTGGCCAACGCCTCGGGCGCCGGCATCCCGGCGTGGAACACGCCGAACGCCTCACGGTCGTGGCGGCCGACCCCGACGTCGAGCTGCGGACCGTCGGGGCCGTCGACCACGCGGGCGACCTCGAGCCCGAGCAGCTCTGCCGTCACGACGCCGTGCTCGACGATCACCTCGGCGCCGGCGGCACGGATCAGCTCACACAGCGTCTCGACGCCCTCGGGTGGCGGGGCCACGACGTGGGGCGGCGCCGGCTCGGCGGCGGTCAGCGACCGGCCGTCGACGGACCAGACCGTCACCGGCAGGTCGAAGGCGCCGGCCCGGCGCGCCACGACGGCGGCGTCCGATGGCTCGTCGACGAGCACGTCGACCGAGGAGACCGTGCGGGCAGAGATCCAGGCGAGCACCGGCCCCAGCTGCCGTGTCGGCTCGGACGCCAGCAGCACGACGGCGCGGTCGCCGAGGACGGTCGCCGCACCGAACGGCAACGACACGGCGTCGCCGACGTCGAGGTCGAGCCCGCCGGCCGCCAGCGCGCGGAGCTTGCCTGCGAGCAGGCGCTCCCGCTGGACGGGATCGAGGCTCAGCTGTCGGTGTTCTTGCGTCGGCCGTAGCGACGCTCGAACTTCTCGATGCGACCGCCCGAGTCGACGAGCTTCTGCTGACCCGTGAAGAACGGGTGGCACTCGCTGCAGAGCTCGACGTGCAGGTCGCTCGCCGTCGAACGGGTCTCGAACGAGGCGCCGCACGAGCAGTGCACGGTCGTCACCTGATAGTCGGGATGGATGCCAGCCTTCATTGCGTCGTCACTCCACAAACAGGGGGTTCACCAGTGTGCCCGCGCCGGGGCCCCGGTCACAACCCGGGTCAGCTCTGCGCCTTGCCGATCTCGTCGAGGAAGGCGGCGTTCGTCGCGAAGCCGCCCAGCCGGTCGATCAGCATCTCGAGGCCCGCCCCGGATGCGCCGTCGGCAGCGAGCCCCGACAGCACGCGACGCAGCTTCCACACCTGCTCGAGGTGCTTGCGGTCGAACAGCAGCTCCTCGTGACGGGTGGAGCTGGCGTCCACGTCGATGGCCGGGTAGATCCGCCGTTCGGCGGCCCGGCGGTCGAGGCGGAGCTCCATGTTGCCGGTGCCCTTGAACTCCTCGAAGATCACCTCGTCCATCTTCGAACCGGTCTCGACCAGGGCCGTGGCCAGGATCGTGAGCGACCCGCCCTCTTCGACGTTGCGCGCCGCACCGTAGATCTTCTTCGGCGGATAGAGCGCACCCGTGTCGATGCCCCCGCTCATGACCCGGCCGGTGGCCGGCGCAGCGAGGTTGTAGGCCCGGGCGAGGCGGGTGATGCCGTCGAGGATCACGACGACGTCATGGCCGGACTCGACCATGCGCTTGGCCCGCTCGATGGCGAGCTCGGCCACCATCGTGTGCTCCTCGGCGGGCCGGTCGAAGGTCGACGCGACCACCTCGCCCTGCACCGATCGGCGCATGTCGGTGACCTCTTCGGGGCGCTCGTCGACGAGCAGCACCATGAGGTGCACGTCGGGGTTGTTCGCCTCGATCGACTGGGCGATCTGCTTCATGATCGTCGTCTTGCCGGCCTTGGGCGGCGAGACGATCAGCCCCCGCTGGCCCTTGCCGATCGGCGAGACGAGGTCGATGATGCGCGCCGTCATGTTCGCCTTGTCCGCCGTCTCCATGACCAGCTTCTCGTCCGGGAACAGCGGCGTGAGGTCGTCGAAGCGCGGACGCTGCGGCGACTGCTCGGGGTCGGCGCCGTTGACGGCGTCGAGGCGCAGCAGCGCCGGGTTCTTCTCGTTGCGCGTCGCCGGACGGTAGGCGCCGGTGAGGGTGTCTCCCTTGCGCAGCCCGTGCTGGCGCACCGTCTTGACCGACACGTACACGTCGTCCTTGGAGGGCAGGTACCCCTGCGTCCGCAGGAAGCCGTAGCCCTCGTCGCGCAGGTCGAGCACGCCGGTCACCTCGACCGGCTCACCCTCCCACGTCTCGGGCTGGCGGTCTCGATCACGCTCCCGGTCGCGGCCACGACGACGGCGGCGGCGGTTGCCCGGCTCCGAGTCGGCGTCGCCGGCACCGTCGGCCTGGTTGTCGTTGCCGGCATCACGCTCGGAGGCCGGCGCCTCGTCCGCCTCCGGCGCGGCGGCCGTCTCGGACGGCTTGGTCGACCGGTTGCGCTCCGCGCGCTGGCGCGGCTTGGGCTTGGGCTCCGGCGCCGCCTCAGCCTCGGCGACAGGCTCCGGCGCGGGCTCCGGCTCCGGCTCCGGCGTGGGCTCCGCCGCCGTCACGCCGGTCAGCTCGAGGATCATGTCGATGAGCTTCGCCTTGGCGGCGCGCGCCGTCGGCTTGCCGCCGAGGGCCGTGGCGATGGTGTGGAGCTCGTCGCGGTCCTTCCCCTCGAGCGCCGAACGCTCGAGCTGCTGGGACTGGCTCATAGAGGTACCTCTTTCGGGTTCCGAAGCAGACGGCGCACACAACGCCCGCTGCGCAGCGCCACAGGGAACCGTCGCCGGGTCACCCCCACCTGCGACGGTGGCCGCAGGCTATCGGCGTCAGTCGCGGGCGAGCAACCGACCGAGCAGCTCGTGACCGGGCACCACCGGCGCATCGGCGACGCCCGGCTCGCTGTACACCCCGCCGGGGCCATCGTGCTCGCTGTCGACGAGCACGTAGGGCACCGGGTCCGGGGTGTGGGTCTTGAGGTGCAGCGGCGTGGCGTGGTCCGGCAGGAGCAGCAGGCGCCACGGACCCAGCCGATCGAGGCCGTCGACGAGGTCGCGCAGGATCAGCTCGTCCCAGCGCTCGAGCGCGGTCACCTTCTCGGCGACGTTGCCGGCGTGGCCCGCCTCGTCGGTCGCCTCGACGTGGATCAGGAACAGGTCCGTGCCGTCGGCCAAGGCGGCCAACGCCGCATCGCGCTGGGCGGCGTAGTCGGTGTCGTACCCGGCGCTCATGCCGTCGACGTCGACCACGTCCATGCCGGTGAGCACCCCGAGCCCGCGCACCAGGTCGACCGCCGAGCACAGCGCGCCCCGCACGCCGTAGCGCTGCGAGAAGTCCTGCATCTGCGGCTGGAACCCCTGGCCCCACAACCAGATCTGGTTGGCCGTCAGCCCGAAGCCGCTGACGATGTCACGTGAGGCGTCCATCAACCGTTGCAGGTGCGGCGCCGCCGGACCGGCCGGACCGACCGCCGGCTTGTCGGAGAGGTCGTGCGGCGGCACGCACGTGGCGTCGGCCCACTCGCCCGGGGCCACCATGATGTGGCGGTACTCGACGCCCGGATGGAAGGCCACGCCGTCGCCGCCGAGCTCGGCCTGCAACGCCTCGATGACCGGATGCGCCTGCGCCGAGGTGGGGTGCCCGCCGGCGAAGTCCACCATCGTCCCGTCGGCACCGACCGTCACGAGGTTGCAGCGGTACGCCACCTGATCGGGGTCGAGACGCAGGCCGAGCGCTGCAGCTTCGATCGGGGCGCGCCCGGTGTGGAACGTCGCAGGGTCGTAGCCCAGGATCGCCATGTTGCCGACATCGGATCCCGGCGGCATCCCGTCGGGGATCACGGCCGCCCGACCGACCTCACCCCGGGCCGCCAGCGCGTCGAGCACCGGCATCTGCGCCGCCTCGAGCGGCGTACGCCCCCCGAGGTCACCGACCGGCTCGTCCGCGCACCCGTCGGGCACGCACACCACGTACTTCATCGCCAGCTCCTCACGGCGTGACGCCCAGCAGGGCGGCATCGATGTGTCCCTCGAGCGCGGCGATGCTGTTGGGCAGCACCGTGCAGCGCTCGGGTCGTTCGAACAGGTCGTCCAGCCGCGGTGGCAGCTCGGGCCGGATGCCGGTGGCCGCCTCGACCGCGTCGGGGAATTTGGCCGGGTGCGCCGTGGCCAGGCACACGACCGGCACCGACGCGTCGCGTCGACACGTCACCGCCGCACCGATGCCGACCGCCGTGTGCGGATCGATCAGCACGCCCGAGTGCTCCCACGTCGAGGCGATGATGCGCGTCGTCTGCTCGTCGTCGATGCGCTCGCCCGACCAGTGCTCGCGCAGCTGGGCCATCACGTCGGTGCCCAGGGTGAAGTCGCCGTCGCTGCGGAACTGCAGCAGCAGCTCGGCCACCTGGGCACCGTCGCGGCCCACCAGCTCGAACAGCAGGCGCTCGAAGTTCGACGACACCTGGATGTCCATCGACGGGCTCAAGGTCGGGTGCACCTCACCGAGACGCATCGAACCGGTCTCGAGGAACCGGGTCAGGATGTCGTTCTGGTTGGACGCCACGATGAACTGGGTGATCGGCACGCCCATGCGCTGGGCGACGTAGCCGGCGAACACGTTGCCGAAGTTGCCCGTCGGCACGCTGAACGCCACGGGCTTCTCGCCTCGGCCGAGGTCGGCGGCGGCTTTGACGTAGTAGACGATCTGGGCCATGACCCGGGCCCAGTTGATGGAGTTCACGGCCGAGAGCTGGTGCCGATCGCGGAAGTCGGCGTCGGCGAACGCCTCCTTCACCAGGTCCTGGCAGTCGTCGAAGGTGCCCTCGACGGCGATGTTGTGCACGTTCGGCGACAGGACCGTCGTCATCTGGCGACGCTGCACCTCCGAGACACGCCGGTGCGGGTGCAGGATGAAGATCTCGATGGCGTCGCGGTCACGGCACGCCTCGATGGCGGCCGAGCCGGTGTCGCCCGAGGTGGCGCCGACGATGGTGACCGTCCGGTTGCGCTTGGTGAGCTCGTAGTCGAACAGTCGACCGACGACCTGCAGCGCCACGTCCTTGAAGGCGAGCGTCGGCCCGTGGAACAGCTCGAGCAGGTGCAGGCCGCCGTCGAGCTCGCGCATCGGCACGACCGCCGGGTCGTCGAAGGTGGCGTAGGCGTCGCGCACGATCTCGGCGAAGGCATCGGGGTCGATCGAGTCGCCGACGAACGGCGCCATGACCTCGATCGCCACCTCGGCGTAGGGCATGTCGGCGAAGCGAGCCAGGTCGCCCGGGGCCAGCGTCGGCCACGCCTCGGGCACGTAGAGCCCGCCGTCGTAGGCCAGGCCGGCGAGCAGCACGTCGCCGAACGGCAGCTTGACGCTGGCACCCCGGGTGCTCACGTACCGCATCTCAGTCCTCCCCCAGCACCCGCATCACGCTGCCGACCCGTTCGACGACGTCGAGTTCGGCGAGGGCGTCGAGCGTCGCTCGCACGTCGCGATCGGCGGCGGCGTGCGTGATGAACAGCAGCTGTGGTCGCGGCGCCCCGTCGTCGGGATCCGGCTCCTCCTGCTCCATCGACAAGATGGAGACGCCGTGGTCGCCGAACACGCCGGCCACCGTGGCGAGCACGCCGGGACGGTCGGTGACGCCGAGGCTGATGTAGTACTCGCTCGTGAGCTGATCGGGCGGTGCCACGACCGCCGGGCGCAGCGTGCCGACCGTGGCGTGGTGGCCGCGGGCCTGGTTCACACCGGCGTCGACGAGGTCGCCCAGCACGGCCGAGGCCGTCGGTCCGCCGCCGGCACCACGTCCGTAGAACATGAGCTGGCCGACGGCGGCGCCCTCCACGAACACGGCGTTGAAGCTGTCGCGCACGGCGGCGAGCGGGTGCGTCTCGGGCACGAGCACGGGATGCACCCGGGCCGACACGGCGCCGTCGGCGAGCCGCTCGGCGACGGCGAGGAGCTTGATCACGTAGCCCTTGCGGGCGGCGAAGCGGATGTCGACGGCCCGCACCGCCGTGATGCCCTCGGCCGGGACCTGGGCGCTCGTCACCTCCACCCCGAAGGCGATCGAGGCGATGATGGCGCACTTGGCCGCGGCGTCGAGCCCCTCTACGTCGGCGGCGGGATCGGCCTCGGCGTAGCCCAGCGCCTGCGCCTCGGCGAGCACCTCGGCGTAGGGCGCGCCCTCCTCGGTCATCTTGGTGAGGATGAAGTTGGTCGTGCCGTTGACGATCCCCATCACCCGAGAGATCGGCTCGCCGAGCAGCGACTCGCGCAGCGGTCGCACCAGCGGGATGCCGCCGGCGACGGCGGCCTCGAACAGCAGGTCGACCCCGGCCGTCTCGGCGGCGGCGAAGAGCTCGGCACCGGCGGCGGCGATCAGCTCCTTGTTGGCCGTGACGACCGGCTTGCCGGCGTCGAGCGCGTCGAGCACGTAGCGGCGCGTCGGCTCCACGCCGCCCATCACCTCGACGACGAGGTCGACGCCGGGATCGGCGATGACCGCCGCCGGGTCGTCGGTGAACACGCTCGGGTCGAGGCCGAGGCCACGGTCGCGGGCCGTGTCGCGCACGGCGACGCGCACGATCTCGAGGCGCAGCCCGGTGCGGGCCTCGATGACGTCCGCACGCTCGGCCAGCAAGGCGACGAGGGCGGCGCCGACGGTGCCGCAACCGAGCAGCCCGACCCCTCTGGTCTTGTGCGTCTTCACGGCGTGGAGGCTAGCCCCGAGGGCTCAGACGTCCGAACGGAGTAGATCGTCGTAGCTCTCGCGTCGCACGACCAGGCGCGCCGCACCGTCGGCGACGAACACGACCGCCGGGCGCGGGACCTTGTTGTAGTTCGAGCCCATCGACGCGCCGTAGGCGCCGGTGACCGGGGTGGCCAGCACGTCCCCGACGGCGAGGTCCTCGGGCACCCAGCCGTCGCGCACCAGCACGTCGCCCGACTCGCAGTGCTTGCCGACGACGGTGACCTGCCGGCGCCGGGGGGCGTCGGAGGCGCGCGGCAGGAACGCCTCGTACCCGGAGCCGTACAGGACGGGCCGGGGGTTGTCGCTCATGCCGCCGTCGACCGCGACGTAGGTGCGGATGTCGGGGATGTCCTTGATGGTGCCGACGGTGTAGAAGGTCAGCCCGGCGGCGGCGGCGATGGCGCGCCCCGGCTCGGCGCTGACGCGGGCGTCGATGCCGGCGGCCGCCACGGCGGCGTGGACGGTGGCGGCCCACTCGGTGATCGTCGCTGAGGACTCTCCCGCCACGTAGGGCACGCCGAGCCCGCCGCCGACGCAGAGCTCGGGCAGCCGGTGGTCTCGGAACCACGGGGCGAGCACCTCGATGGCCCGTTGGAACGACTCGGCGTCGAAGATCTGGCTGCCGATGTGCATGTGCAGGCCGACGAGCTCGACCGACGGCGACGCGGAGGCGCGCTCGAACGCCGCCTGCGCCGCGCCGGTGTGCACCCCGAACCCGAACTTCGAGTCGTCCTGGCCGGTCTGGACGAACTCGTGCGTGTGCGCCTCGATGCCGGGCGTGAGCCGCAGCAGGACGCGAGGCGGCGTGAGCCCCTCGGCCACGAGGGCGTCGATGCGGTCCAGCTCGTCGAAGCTGTCGACGACGACGTGACCGACCCCTTCGGTGAGCGCCAACCGCAGCTCGTCGGTCGACTTGTTGTTGCCGTGCAGCGTCAGCGCCGACGCCGGGACGCCCGCGGCGCGCGCGACGTGGTACTCCCCGCCCGTCGACACGTCGAGGCGCATGCCCTCGGCGTAGGCGAGTCGGGCCATCTCGAGGCACAGGAACGCCTTGGTGGCGTAGTGGGCGCCGCCGTCGGGGAAGGCCGCCACCGCCTCGCGGCACCGCGCCCGCAGGTGCGCCTCGTCGTAGACGAAGAGCGGCGTGCCGAACTCTGCGGCGAGGTCGAGCACGTCGCACCCACCGACGCGCAGGTGGCCGTCGGGGCCGACCTCGGCGGTGTCGGGGAGCAGCGAGCGGGGCAGCGGATCCATGCGGGCGGCGATCCTAGGGGCGGCGCCGAACCAGGTCGAAGGCGTTGCAGGCCCCGCGCTACGCTGCCGGGTCCCTGCCCTCGTAGCTCAGGGGATAGAGCATCGGCCTCCGGAGCCGTGTGCGCAGGTTCGAATCCTGCCGAGGGCGCTCATTGATCCTGGGCTGACCAGGGGAAACCCCTGGTCACACCGCCGGCCGGTTGTCCGTCAGGAGGCGGATCGAACGAACCTGGCGGCGCGGGCCGCTTCCTCATTCGGTAGCCGCCAACAAGGCAAGCGGTTGCCGCAACCAACGCGACCACACCTGTTGCGTAGCCGCTGCTGCGGCTCTGCCGGAACGCGACGTAGTCGGCCACGTTCTCCGCCGAGCAACTGGCGGCCTCGAACGCACATGCGGGCTCTGGCGCTGGTTGAAGCATCTGAAGCACACCTACGAGGCACAAAGCCCCGGCAGCTACGAGCAGCGCAACCCTCAGCAGGCGCCTCAAGTCCGGCATGGGCGAGCGCATCAGCGGTCCTCGATCGTGGGCACGCCGCCATAGTTCCAGATCTGGTCCTCGGACTCCGACGAGATCGACCAGTGCTCGCGCGCCGCTCGGTCCCGACGGAGCAGTAGCGATCTACTGGGGAAGTAGATGTGCGTGGCGCAGTTCGTCGATCGCCTGATCGGGCACACCAACCACGTCGAGATGGACGATCGATCGCCCCGTCGGCCCGTCGATGACGTCCACGACACGAGCCAGGAACGGCTCGTCGCTGTCGCCGCCGACGATGAGGGCGCCCTGGACTACCCGATCGGGCGCGGCCGCCTCGTCGAGGAAGGCCCACACGTAGCCGGTCTGGTCGATCTGCTGGACATCGGCAGGCAGTGTCACGACGACCTCGACCTCGCTGCCCACGCTGCGCCCGCTGCCCGACCTACTCAGCTCGGTCGTCGAACTCGAGCACGGCCTTGCGGCCACCGTCGAGCAGAGCAGTGACCCGAGCCGTTCGCTCGGGAACGTCGTCTCCGACGACCCGCACCCGTTCGCCGACCTCGACCACGCGCTCGCGCACGAACAGCGGCACGGTGATCCGCTGGGATCGGCCATACCGGCTGTAGTCGATCTCGATCGTGGTCATCGTCTTCGGCATAGGAATAGCCCACATCCTACTTGCGGTGGCGGGGACCGAACAGGGCGAGAAGGCGCTCAGCAGGCGCCGAGATCGCTGACGCCACTGCCTCGGCGAGGTCCTCGTCGTCGATCGGGTCTGTGTTCACCAGGCGATGATCGGCGGGAGTCGGCAGGACGATGTCGAAGTGCACAGGTTGGATCGCCGAGATCGCGTGGTCCAGTTCGGCATCGTCCATCGACGTCGCCACCACGTCGAAGCCTGCACCCTGGACAACCCCGACAGGCGCCGTTGCGTAGCTGCGCTGGGGAAGCGCAGTCAGGATCTGCGCCTCCGAGACGCCTTTGGTGGCAGCGAAGACCGAGACAGCGAGAAGCCCGAGGCCATCGTCGGTCACCGAGCGATACTCGCCGTAGTTACGGATCGCCGCTTGCACGACGGTCGCTACGGCACCAGCACCCATGTGGATGACGAGTGTGGCGCTGGGCGGTGATGGTTCGTGTCGGAGGGTGACAGCCACGGGGCGCAATCCTCGCGGTCAGGTACCGGCGGGTGCCAACACCGATTCGATCGCTCGTTGGCGATCGCTTCGTCGCCATTGAGCGCGCCGACGTAGGTGGAGACCAAGGTCTCGACGCTGTGATCCATGCGCCTCGCCACCTCGCCCAGGGGGACTCCCGCTCGCAGCCAGGTCGTCGCCGGTGTGCCCGGCAGTCGTAGTGACCGGAAACCGTCGGATGCCACAACAACTGTCCCCTCGTCGCCCCGTTGTCGTTGGTGATCTCGACCTCGCCGAAAAACGTGACCGACGGTACGCACGAGTCAGCCATGCCCATGCCGAAGCCCACCGGACCGAACGCCTGACCGTTCGCCGTGACGAGCACCACCGTGGCGACGGCCGCCGCCAGCACGGCACCGACCCGTCCCGCGCGGATCCAGCCGTCCGAGATCGTCACGGACCTTCGCAGTCGGCCTCTGCGCTGGGTGCTCGCAGGAACCGGCACTGCGCGCCGTCCGGACTGTCGGCGCGGATGCGATCCACGTCGTCCGCAGACGGCGAGACGACGACGGCCAGACCGTCCGGTCCGACGTCGAGGACGTGCTCGTTGCCATCGCGGTAACGCACGGTCAGCACCGAGTCGGCTGGTGCGGCGACCACCGAGACGTGGCCGACGGCACCGCCGAAGGCACCGAGCATCTGGAAGCCCCCGTCGATCGGCGGCAACGGGTAGCTGATCGAGCGGCGCTCGCTCCCGTCGTCGACCTCGATGACGAGTCCGGTGCCGTCCGCCTCACCGTCGAGGTGGGTGTCGTAACGGATGGCCCCGAGCCCGGCACGGACCACCCGCCCGTCGGGCTCGGTGTGCTGCTCGACGATCACCCGTCCGTTGCCGTCCGCCACATCGTCATCCGACGAGCAACCCGCCGCCACGACGAGAGCCACAACCACGATGACCGGCCACACGGGCCTCCACCACCTCACGCCACGATGGTAAGCGGCAGCGTTTCGAAGCGTCGGATCATCAGGCTGTTGACTCGTTCCGGCGGCAGGTCACCGGGTTCGATTGAGGTGGTGGCGTCGAGCAGAGCGCCGAGCACGATCTCGGCCTCGAGGCGGGCCAGCGGCGCTCCGACGCACAGGTGGATGCCCCGGCCGAACCCGACGTGATCGCGCGGGAACGCCCGAACGAGTCGGAGGTCGTCCGGGTCCTCGAAGCGCTGCGGGTCC
>JAGQTE010000222.1 GCA_020439175.1 Acidimicrobiales bacterium
CAGGAAGGCTGCGATGGCTGCCGCTGCCGTACCCACCGAGACCGAGGCGGCGCCCGAGCGTGCCCCGCTGGTGCTCATCACGCTGATCATCGTGGCGGCCGTCGCCAACCTGAACCTGGCCGTCGCCAACGTGGCGCTGCCCGACATCGGCAAGGCCTTCGACGCCTCGCAGGTGGGCCTCGACCTCATCGCCGTGGGCTACTCGCTCGGCCTGGCGTGCTCGGTCCTGTGGTTCGGTGCGCTCGGCGACCGCTACGGCCGCAAGCTCCTGCTGCTGCTCGGCATCGGGCTGTCGATCCCGGCCTGCGTCGTCGCCGCCTACGCGCCCAACGAGGGCGTGCTGTTCGGTGCCCGGTTCGTCGGTGGTCTCTCGGCCGGCATGGCCTACCCGACGACGCTGGCGTTGATCGCCGCCCTGTGGGCAGGCCAGGGGCGCACCCGTGCCATCGCCTTGTGGTCGGCGATCGGCGGCGCCATCTCGTCGCTCGGCCCGCTGGTCGCCGGAGCCCTGCTCGAGGCCTTCTGGTGGGGCTCGGTGTTCCTCGTCACGCTGCCCCTGGCGGCGGTGGCGCTTCTCATGACGGCCCGCCTCGTCCCGGCACACGTCAACGAGACCACCGAGCCGGTGGACAACCTCGGCGGCATCCTGTCGGCGCTGCTGATCGCCGGGCTGATCATGGCCATCAACTTCGCGCCGGTGCCCGACAAGGGGACCCTGGTCGTGGGGCTGCTGCTGGTGGCGCTGGCCGCCGGCGCAGCGTTCATCATCCGCCAGCGCCGCGCCGCCGTGCCGCTGTACGACCTGCACATCGCCGGGCGGCGGACCTTCTGGGTCGCCGCCGTCGCCGGCGTCATCATCTTCGGCTCGTTGATGGGCGCCATGTACATCGGCCAGCAGTTCCTGCAGAACGTGCTCGACTACGACTCGATGCAAGCGGGCGCGGCGATCCTGCCGGCCGCCGTGATGATGGTGCTGATCGCGCCGCGCTCGGCCAAGCTCGTCGAGGCGCGCGGCTCGCGCTTCACGATGCTGACCGGCTACGTGTTCGTCCTCGCCGGCTTCGTCGCCATGTTGGCGCTGTGGGACCAGGGCACGTCGTACTGGGCGGTGGCGCTGGGCTACGCCTTCGTCGGCACCGGCGTCGGGTTCGCCGGCACGCCGGCGTCGCACTCGCTCACCGGCTCGGTGCCGGTGCAGCGCGTCGGCATGGCGTCGGGCACCGCCGACCTCCAGCGCGACCTGGGTGGCGCCATCATGCAGTCGATCCTCGGGGCGCTGCTCACCGCCGGGTACGCCACGGCGATGACCAACCAGATCGGGAGCTCACCCGAGAGCGCGGAGGTCACGACGTCGATGCAGAACGCGCTGACGAAGTCGTTCTCCAGCGCCGCCGACTTCGCCACCGGCTACCCGACGCAGACCCAGGACGCCATCGTCAACGCCGCCCAGCAATCGTTCGTCCAAGGGCAGAACTGGGCGTACGTGGCGGGCATCATCGCCGTCGTGGTCGGCGCCGCGCTCGTGTTCTTCCTGTTCCCGAAGCAGGAGGCCGAGAACGAGCTCGTGGCGTCGTACCATCGCGAGGACGCCGCCGGCCTCGCCGCCGCTGGCTGAACCCCAGGGAGGCACAGGCGATGGCAGGCGGTCTGGTCGGACTCTTCGATGACATCGCGGCCTTGGCGAAGCTCGCCGCGTCGTCGGTCGACGATGTGGCCGCCGCCGCAGGCAAGGTCAGCATCAAGGCGGCGGGAGTGGTGGTCGACGACGCCGCCGTCACGCCGGCCTACGTCCGGGGGCTGGCAGCCGAGCGCGAGCTGCCGATCATCAAGAAGATCGCCATCGGCTCGCTGCGCAACAAGCTGGTGTTCATCCTTCCGGTGGCGCTGCTGCTGAGCGCCTTCGTGCCGGTGCTCGTCGAGATCATCTTGATGTTCGGCGGCACCTTCTTGGCCTACGAGGGGGCGCACAAGGTCATCCATGCCCTCAAGCACGACGACCACGACCACGACGTGCCGGCGGTCATCGAGGGCGACGACGTCGAAGCGCAGACGGTGCGGGGCGCCATCCGCACCGACTTCATCCTGTCGGCCGAGATCATGGTGATCTCCCTCAAGGAGGTGATCGACGAGCCGGTCGTGTCGCAGGCGGCGATCCTGGCCGTGGTCGGCGTGCTGATCACCGTGGTGGTGTACGGCGTCGTGGCCCTGATCGTGAAGATGGACGACGTCGGGCTGAAGCTGGCGCAGCGGCCCTCGGCACGCTCGCAGCGGTTCGGGAGGATGCTCGTCGTCGGCATGCCCAAGCTGCTGACGTGGCTGTCGGTCATCGGCACCGCCGCCATGCTCTGGGTCGGCGGCCACATCCTGCTCGTCGGTGCCGAAGAGCTCGGGTGGTCGTCACCGGCCCATGTGGTGCACGACCTCGAGCACCTCGTCGACGGGGTGCCCGTCGTGGGCGGCGTGCTGGGATGGCTCGTCAACACGCTGGCGTCGGCGGTGGTCGGCTTCGTCGTCGGCGCCGTGATCGCCACCGTCGTCGACCGCCTGCCGTTCGGCAAGGACAAGGCGCACCCCGCCGAGGTCCACACGGCCTGAGCGGACGGGCAGACTGTCCGCCATGTCGGACCACGTCAACGTCAAGAACTTCGCCCGCGCCGAGACCGATCGGATGCTCACGGGCTTCGCGCAGCAGGCCGGCGGGGTGAACCAGTGGTTCCACATCCGCCAGCCGACACCGCTCGATCAGCAGCCGGTCATCCGGATGAACCGCGACACGCTCTACAGCCTGGCTGTCGTCGACCTCGTGGAGGGCGCCACGCTGACCATCCCGGAGCACGGGGACCGGTACCTGTCGGTGATGATCGTCAACAACGACCACTACATCAACCGCATCTACCACACGCCGGGCGAGCACGAGCTGACGATGGCCGAGCACGGCACCCGTTACGTGGCGGCGGCGGCGCGTGTGCTGGTCGACCCGGCCGACGCCGACGACGTCGCCGACGTCGCCGCCATCCAGGACGGTCTCGGCCTGCGGGCCGGCTCGGCACAACCGTTCGAGGCGCCCACGTACGACACCGCCTCGCTCGACGCCACCCGCAACGCCCTGCTGGAGCTGGCGCGCGGCGTCGACGGGTTCACCGGCGCCTTCGGTGCGCCCGACGAGGTCGACCCCGTCGTGCACCTGCTCGGCACGGCGGCCGGCTGGGGCGGGCTGCCCGAGCACGAGGCCTTCTACCTCAACGTCGACCCGGGCCTGCCCGTCGCCCGGTACCGCCTGCGGGTGACCGACGTGCCCGTGGACGGCTTCTGGTCCATCTCGCTCTACAACGCCGAGGGGTTCTTCCCCGACAACGGCGAGCCGGTCAACGTCAACAACATCACCGCCGTGCGCGATGACGACGGCGCCGTGACCGTGCACTTCGGGGACTGGGACGGCGACGTGCCGAACCGGCTCACGACCGTCGACGGGTGGAATTACATCGTGCGGATGTACCGGCCCCGGGCCGAGATCCTCGACGGCACGTTCACGTTCCCGAGCGTCGAGGCGGTCTGAGCGCGGGGTGCCGCCCAGCGGCGAGTGAGGCGAGTGATCCGTCAGCTGTTGTAGGCGGCGGCCGGCGGGTAGTCGCCGTTCTGGCCGAAGGCGATGGTGACGGTGGCGCCGTTCGACGACTGCTTCACCCAGAACTGGCCAGGGTTCGACCGCCATACGGCGATGTCGGTCTTGCCGTCGCCGTCGTAGTCGCCCGGCGTGATGAAGTCGGTCGCCGACGCACCGAAGCTCGTCACCTGGTAGCCCGAGGTGCTTCCCTGGAGGTACCAGACGATGCTGCCGCCCGACGATCGTGTCTTCATCAGGTCGTCAATACCGTCGCCGTCGTAGTCGCCGGGGGCGTTGGTGTCGCTGGCCAGTCCGAACGTCCTGACCGTGAATCCGCCGTCGGAGGACCGCAGGATCCAGTTGTTGGCGCCGAGCTGGATGGCGAGATCGGCCTTGCCATCGCCGTCGTAGTCGGCCGGCATGGTGAAGCCGGTGTCGTTGCCCCACGGGGTGATGCTCAACGACTGG
>JAGQTE010000029.1 GCA_020439175.1 Acidimicrobiales bacterium
ACGCCGAGGACCCCGACGCCAAACGGGTCATCGACGTGGCGCGCGGCCTCGAGGGCCTGCGGCGCCAGGACGGCATCCACGCCGCCGCCGTGGTGATCACCAAGGACCCGCTCACCGAGTACCTGCCCATCCAGCGCAAGCCCGAGTCGGGTCAGGACCCGGCCGACGCCCCGGTGGTGACGCAGTACGAGATGCACGGGGTCGAGGACCTCGGCCTGCTGAAGATGGACTTCCTCGGCCTGCGCAACCTCGACGTCATCACCGACACGGTCGAGCTGCTGCGGCGCACCCGCGGCGTCGATCTCGACATCGACGACGTCGACCTCGACGACGCCGCCACCTACGAGCTGCTCCAGCGTGGCGACACCGTCGGCGTGTTCCAGCTGGAGTCGCCGCCGATGCGGGCGCTGCTCACCCGACTCAAGCCGACGAGCTTCGAGGACGTCAGCGCTGTGCTCGCGCTCTACCGGCCCGGGCCGATGAGCGTGAACATGCACAACGACTACGCCGACCGCAAGAACGAGCGGCAGCCCGTCACCTACTTCCACGACGACGCCGTCGAGGTGCTCGGCGACACCTACGGCCTGATGATCTACCAAGAGAGCGTCATGCGGGTGAGCCAGAAGTTCGCCGGCTACTCGCTCGCCGAGGCCGACAACCTGCGCAAGGCGTGCGGCAAGAAGATCCGCGAGCTGATGGCCAAGGAGCGCGAGGCGTTCGTGCTGGGCTGTGAGCGCACCGGCTACGGCGCCGACCTCGGCAACGAGCTGTTCGACGTGATCGAGAAGTTCGCCGACTACGCCTTCAACAAGAGCCACACCTTCGGCTACGGGCTGGTGACCTACCAGACCGCCTACCTCAAGGCGAACTACCCGGTCGAGTACCTGGCGAGCCTGCTCACCTCGGTCAAGACGAACCTCGACAAGGCGGCGGTGTACCTGGCCGAGTGCCGGGCCATGGGCATCCCGGTGCTGGTTCCCGACATCAACGTCGCCATCTCCGAGTTCGGCGCCATCCCCGCCGACGACGGCGGCCGCGGCGGGTCGATCACCTTCGGCCTGTCGGCCGTGCGCAACGTCGGCGAGGGGCTCGTGGCGCTCATCCTCGCCGAGCGCGAGGCCAACGGACGCTTCAGCGACTTCTACGACTTCTGCGAGCGGGTCGATCCGCAGGTGCTCAACAAGCGCTCGGTGGAGTCGCTGATCAAGGGCGGTGCCTTCGACGACCTGGGGCACCGTCGCCAAGGCCTGCTGATGGTCTTCGAGCAGATCATCGACCGGGTGCTCGCCCGGCGCCGCAAGGAGGCCGAGGGGCAGTTCGAGCTGTTCGCCGCCCTCGAGGAGCCCGGCGCCGACGGCTTCGACGACGCCCGCATCGACATCCCCGACACCGACTTCGACAAGCGCACCCGGCTCAGCTTCGAGAAGGAGATGCTCGGCCTGTACGTGTCGGACCACCCGCTGCGCGGTGCCGAGGCGGCGCTGCGCCGCAAGTGCGACTGCTCCATCTACGAGCTCGACGGCGTCGAGGACGGGTCGATGCGCGTGCTGGGCGGCCTCGTCACCGGCCTGCAGCGGAAGTGGACCAAGAAGGGCGACCTCATGGCCGTGTTCGTCCTCGAGGACCTGCAGGGCACCATCGAGTGCATGGTGTTCCCCAAGACGATGCAGTCCTACGGGCACCTGCTCGAGGACGATGCTGCCGTCCTGGTCAAGGCCCGGGTCGACAAGCGCGAGGACACGCCCAAGCTCATCGCCACCGAGGTGGAGGTGCTGAGCGACCTGATCACCGACGAGTCGCCGCCCGTGCGCATCAACCTGCCGGCGGCGCGCGCCAGCGAGCCGGTGCTGCGCAGCCTCAAGGACCTCCTCCACGAGCACCCGGGGGAGTCGCAGGTCTTCCTGCACCTCGGCACCAGCCAGGTGCTGCGCCTGCCCGACGAGTTCTCGGTCGACGCCTCGACCGGCCTGGTGGCCGAGCTCCGGGTGCTGCTCGGGGCCGACGCCGTCCTCGTCTGAGCGCGACGCCCGCCGACGCCGAGTTGCGTGGCGGCGCTGGCGCGACTGGACTGTACGGGTCCGCTTTGCGAGCTGAGGGGGGCCGAGGAGAGCGATGGCTATCACGGTCGAGACGAAGGACTGCACCGCGCTGAGCGATGCCGAGCTGGCCGAGTTGGCCGATCTGTCGGCGGAGTGCGCCGGGCGATTCGAGGTCGGTCTCCTGTCGAAGCAGGCCGAGGCGTGGGTCCTCATCGCCACCGCCCGTGAGGGGACCAAGCTGCGCGGCTTCTCCTTCTGCACCCTCGAGCGCATCGGCGGGACGCCGTGCGTGCTCGTCGGCTGCGCCACCGTGCAGCGCAACGCCAAGCGCGACACGACGCTGCGGGCGCTGATGACCGAGCAGCTGCGCCGCTCCGTGCTGGCCTTCCCCGACGAGGACGTCCTGGTCGGCGCCCGCCTCGCTGATCCGTGTGGGTTCGAGGCGTACCGCAGCCTCAACGACATCGTCCCGCGCCCGGGCCACAAGGCCACCGGCGAGGAGCGTGCCTGGGGGCGGCGCCTCGCCAAGCGCTTCGGCATCGAGAACGGCAGCTACGACGACCGCACCTTCATCGCCGCGGGCGACGGTGCGTTCCCGCTGGCGCTCGACCACGAGTCGACCAAGCCCGACGCCGTCGACGCCGACGTGGCGGCGCTGTTCGCCAACGTGTCGGTCAAGCAGGGCGACTCGCTCATCGCCTTCGGGTGGGCGATGGCCGAAGACCTGGCCAAGCTCGGCAGCTGACGCCGGGCACGGGCGCACCTCCGGGCGACGCGGTGGAGCTGCGCGACGCGCTGGCGCAGCGCCACATGGTGCGGTCGTTCTCGACCGAGCCGATCGCGCCCGAGGCGCTGGGCGCCGTGCTCGACGCAGCCACCCGGTCGCCCTCGGCGGGCAACAGCCAGGGACTGGATCTCGTCGTGCTGGAGGGGCCGGACCGGACGGCGCGGTACTGGGACGTCACGTTGCCGGCGTCGCGGCGGGCCGGCTTCCGGTGGCAGGGGCTGCTGCGGGCGCCGGTGCTGGTGGTCGTCGCCGCGGACCCCGATCGCTACGTCGCCCGCTACGGCGAGCCCGACAAGGCGCGCCCGGGGCTCGGCGAGGAGCGCAGCGCGTGGACGGTGCCGTTCTGGCACGTCGACGCCGGGATGGCGGTGATGGCCATGCTGCTGCGCGCCACCGATCTCGGACTCGGCGCGCTGTTCTTCGGCATCTTCGAGCACGCAGCGGCGGTGGCGTCGGCCCTCGGCGTGCCCGAGGATCGGGAGCTGGTGGGGACGGTGGCGTTGGGGCATCCGGATCCGAACCTGGCGGCGACCGAAGGCCACGGCCGTTCCGCGGACCGTCCCCGACGGACGGACCAGATCCATCACGGCACCTGGTAGCCGGCCACGGCTCACCACAACCAGAACGAGGCGTCAGCGGGTCAGGGCGTCGGGGTGAGCTGGGCGGTGAGCTCGTCGGGGGTGCGGGCCGGGAGGTCGCAGGCACCGTTGCGGCAGACGTAGGCGGCGTCGGTGCCGACCCGGCCCTCCCACAGCGGACTCGACCCCGGCGTGCCCCAGGCGACGACGGCGCGGGGGCGCCACGCCGAGCGCACCACGCCCAGCAGGTCGTCGCGGTCGCCGTCGATGACGATCTCGGTGACGCCCTCGGCCAGCAGGTCCGCGGCGGCGAGCAGGTGGGCGAACGCCGTCGGATGTCGGCTCGCCGGGCCGCCGGCGACCCGCAGGATGTCGACGGCCCGGTCGGCGAGGGACGTGTCGCCCACGAGCGCCCCCAGGCGCAGGAAGGCCACGGCGGCCAGCGAGTTCGCTGCCGGGGTGGCGTTGTCGAGCAGGTCCTTCGGGCGGGTCACCAGCGCCTCGGCGTCGCTACCGGTGGTGAACAGCCCGCCGTTGGCGTCGTCCCAGAACAGCGCGATCGTGGCGTCGGCGACGCTGACGGCCTCCTCGAGCCAGCGCGGGTCTCCCGACGCCTCGGCCAGCCGGGTGAAGGCATCGACCAGCGCGGCGTGGTCGGCGGCGTAGGCCAGATGGCGGGCCCCGCCGTCGGCCTGCCACGAGCGCAGCCACCGCCCGTCGGCACGCTGCAGGTGCGCCACGAGGAACTCGGCCGTGGCCACGGCGTCGTCGAGCCAGTCCTGGCGCCCGGTGGCGAAGGCCGCCTCGGCGAGCGTGGCGAGCCACAGGGCGTTCCACTCGGTGAGCACCTTGTCGTCGAGTCCGGGGCGGACGCGCCGGGCACGCGCCGCGAGCAGCGCGCGGCGCGCCTGCTCGATCGGTTCGGGGCGCTCCAGGTCGCCCCGGTCGGGCCGCCACAGGATGGTCGTGCCCTCCCAGTTGCCCTCCGGTGTGGCGCCGTACCAGGTGGCCGCCGCTCGGGCGGTGGCTTCGTCGGTGGCGGCACCCACCACCTCGACGAGCTCGTCGTGGTCGAACACGTAGAACCGGCCCTCGACGCCCTCGCTGTCGGCGTCCTCGGCCGAGAACAGGCCGCCGTCGGGGTGGCGCAGGTCCCGGTGCACGTAGCCGATCGTCTCCTCGACCACCTGGAGGTACCGCCGCATGCCCGTGACCTGCCAGGCGTGGAGGTACACCCGCGCCAGCAGCGCCTGGTCGTAGAGCATCTTCTCGAAGTGGGGGACGAGCCAGGCCCGGTCGGTGGCGTAGCGGGCGAAGCCGCCGCCGAGGTGGTCGTAGATCCCACCCGACGCCATGGCGTCGAGGGTGGTCGTGACGACCTCGTCGGCGCCGACGCGGCGCAGCAGCAGGTCGAGGCTCATCGTCTGGGGGAACTTCAGAGCGTTGCCGAACCCGCCCCACTCCGGATCGAACTGGCCGCGCAACCGTTCGACGGCGGTGTCGAGCTGGACGGGCCCCGGCACGTCGTCGCTCGGTCCGAGCTTGGCGAGGTGCCCGATCGCCTCGGTGAGCTCGTCGGCCTGCCCCTCGAGGTCGGCACGCCGGGTGCGCCACACGTCGTCGATGCGCGCCAGCAGCTCGGTGAACGACAGCATGCCGCCGCGCCCGACCTTCGGGAAGTAGGTGCCGCCGAAGAAGGGGCGGCCGTCGGGGGTGAGGAACACGGTCATCGGCCATCCCCCGTGGCCGCTCATCGCCTGCACCGCCTCCATGTAGATGGCGTCGACGTCGGGCCGCTCCTCGCGGTCGACCTTGACGTTGACGAACAACTCGTTCATCACGGCCGCCGTGGCGTCGTCCTCGAAGGACTCATGGGCCATGACGTGGCACCAGTGGCACGACGAGTACCCGACCGACAACAGGATCGGGCGGTCTCGCCGGCGCGCGGCAGCGAACGCCTCGTCCCCCCAGGGATACCAGTCGACCGGGTTGTCGGCGTGCTGGCGCAGGTACGGCGAGGTCTCGTCGGCAAGGCGGTTCGTCACCCGCGGGAGGCTACCGGCGCCATCCCTCCGCACCCTGTGTGCGAGTACGCTCCGGTGTCGATCGGTGTCGGCACACACCAGGAGGCGGCGATGGCGGAGCAGGGATTCTCACGGCGCGCGCTGTTGGGCGCGAGCGCGGCGGGCGCGGGGGCGGCGGCGCTGTCGGCGCTCTCACTCGACGCCGCCTTGGCGCAGAGCGGCGCGACGCCGCCGATGGCCGGCATCGTGCCCGAGGGCGGCGGCCCGTCGGCCCTGCCGCCGATCGTGCCCGGCACACGGATGCTGGTGGTGGACTACGCCGACTTCCACGCCATGGACT
>JAGQTE010000223.1 GCA_020439175.1 Acidimicrobiales bacterium
ATCACGCTCGGCACCCTGGTGGCGATGGCGGCGTACGTGACGCGCATCTACCAGCCGCTCACTGCCCTGACCAACGCCCGGGTCGACGTGATGACGGCGATGGTCAGCTTCGACCGGGTCTTCGAGGTGCTCGACCAGCCCAACCCGATCACCGACCGTCCCGGCGCCGTCGATCTGGTCGATCCTCGCGGCGAGGTGTCCTTTGACGACGTGTCGTTCGCCTACCCGGCCGGCGGTTCGCTGGCGCTGCCCGGTTCCAACGAGCACCGGCCCGAGGCCGTGGCCACCGAGGACGCCGCCGTGCTGCACCACGTCTCGACCACCGTCGGCGCCGGCACAACCGTGGCGCTGGTCGGCCCGTCGGGCGCCGGCAAGACCTCGCTGTCGTCGCTCGTGCCGCGCCTCTACGACGTGAGCGACGGTGCAGTGCGCGTCGACGGGCGCGACGTGCGCGACCTGACGCAGGCGAGCCTTCGCCGCGCCATCGGTGTGGTCAGCCAGGACCCGCACCTGTTCCACGAGTCGATCCGCGACAACCTGCGCTACGCCCGACCGGACGCCAGCGACGCCGAGCTCGAGGCCGCCTGCCGGGCGGCGCGCATCCACGACCTCGTCGCCGCCCTGCCCGAGGGGTACGACACGGTCGTCGGTGAACGCGGCTATCGCTTGTCCGGCGGCGAGAAGCAGCGCCTCGCCATCGCCCGCATGCTGTTGAAGGACCCGGCCGTCGTCATCCTCGACGAGGCGACGAGCCACCTCGACGCCGAGAACGAAGCCGCCATCCAGGCTGCGCTGGCCGACGCCCTCGACGGTCGTACGGCGCTCGTCATCGCCCACCGCCTGTCGACCATCGTGGAGGCGGACAAGATCCTCGTGCTCGAGGACGGCCGCCTCGTCGACGAGGGCACGCACGCCGAGCTGCTGGCGCGTGGCGGCCTCTACGCCGACCTCTACCGCACGCTCGTGCGCGACGGGGACGCCGACGCCGACGTGGTGACCGTGGCCGACGCCGTCGAGGCGGCCGGCACGGCGTCCTGACGCCTCCTGAGCGGTTCGGCCGGTCTTCGGGCGGCGCGGACCCCTGTGGGAGACTGCGCCGGTGACCGATCCCGCACGCGAGACCCTGACCCGCGACGCCGTGCTGGCGGCGTCACGCGACCTGATCGAGCGCGACGGGCTCGACAACCTGTCGCTGCGGCGCGTCGGTGCCGAGCTCGGGGTCACGGCGCCGGCGCTGTACGCCTACGTGACCGACAAGCGCGACCTGCTGCGCGGGGTCGCCGAAGCGGAATTCGCCGGACTCCTGGAGCGCTTCGCCGCCGTCGACGATCCCGACCCCCGGCAGCGCCTGCGCCAGCTGTCGCGGGCCTACGTCGACTACGCCGCCGAGAACCCCGAGCTGTTCAAGACGATGTTCATCTTCCCGCCGGAGATCGACTTCGGCGGCGCCACCGGCGAGGAGCTGCCGATCGCCACCCAGGCGTTCACGTTCGCCGTGGACTCCATCCGTGATGCCGTCGCCGCCGGTGAGATCCGTGACGACCTCGACCCGCTGCTGATCACGTTCACGTCGTGGGTGTCGACGCATGGCCTGGCCATGGTGCTCAACCTGGGGTTCGTGTTGGACGCGCCGACGCGCGACCTGCTCATCGACCTCGTCCTCGACACGGTGCTCAAGGGCCTCGAGCCGGACGCGGGCTGATCGCGGCCGGTCAGGAGGCGAACGAGGCCAGCGCCTCGTCGACCGGGAGCTCCACCACGCCGGGCTGCTCCACCACGGCGGTCAGCCACTCTGGCCGCACCACGGTGGCGACAGCGATCGGAGCCACCGGCGCGGCGTGCTCCATGATCAGCCGCACGTACTCGATGGCGTAGTCGGGCGGTCGCACGTCGCGAGACAGCTCCGACAGCACGAAGGCGTCGGGTGAGGCGTCCGTGGCGGCGACGGCGGGGATGTGCGGTGAGCCGGGACGGATGCCACCGCCGACGAGGCCTGGGCCGTCGGTGAGCACGATGCCGTGGACCTGGGTGGGTCGGGCGCCGGCGATCAGCAGCGCCAGGTAGGCGCCGAGGCCGCGGCCGAGGATCGTGACCGAACCGAGGTGGGCGATGGCGGCGTCGATGTCGGCCATGATCGCCTCGGCGGTGTAGCCGCCACCGACGGGCACCGAGCTGGCGCCGTGGCCGGTGAGGTCCAGGCCGTAGACCGGACCCTGCCAGGCGGCGGTCGCCGCAGGCGCCTCGGCGGGCGTGTGCTCGCCCAGGCCGTGCAGGAGCAGCAGCGGGCGGCCCCAGCCCTCGCGCAGCAGGTGCAGCGCCAGATCGACCTTGCCGTGGCGCAGGGGAACGATCCGCCGCGCCTCGGCGCCACCGTCGGGTGCCGCCGACGGCCCGGCCCCTGCTCGTCCCCCGGCACCTGCGCCGGCCACGCCGGCACGAGCGGCGGGCACGGGCGGCTGCGCGGGCGCTGCGCTGCCGGGACGCAGGTCGGGCGAAGGGTGATCGGCGAGGAAGTCGAGCACCAGGTCGGCGATGCGTCGAGGCTGCTCGATGTGCATGAAGTGGCCGGTGTCCTCGAGGGCGCAGAAGGCGAACACCGGTGGTCGGTTCGGCTCGACGTCGCGCGGCAACGTGCCCCAGCCCATGACCTCGCGCTCGAGGCCCAGCACGCCGAGCGTCGGCACGCCGACCCCGGGCAGGCGCTGCATCGACCACTCGGGGCGCCACGGCCCGAACCCGCCGAGCCGCAACGTGGGGTCGATGCGCCAGCGCCACCCGTCGGCGTCCTCGATGCCGCCGATGGTCACCAGGTACTCGAGCCACTCGATCGACAGGCGCGGGTTCATCCGCTGCCGGCGCTCGGCGAGCTCGGCGATCGTGCCCGGCTTGCGTGACTTGCCGGCGACGTCTCGCCGGTGGTCGAGCCAGCCCTCGATCTCGCCGCGCAGCATCTTGGTGCGCTCGTGGTCGGCGAGGTCCGGCCAGTTGTTCTTCGACGGCAGCCCGTCCAGGTTGACCAGGTGGGTGAGCCGGTGCGCTACGGCGTGCGCCAGGTCGAGCATCAGCCCGCCGCCCTTGGAGTGACCGAGGAACACGACGGGGACGTCGGGGCTGGCGCTGTCGATCACGGCCACGGCGTCGCGCAGGTCGGCGGCCCACGAGTACAGCGCGGCGTGCTCGGAGCAGCCGTGGCCGCGGGCGTCCCACGACACGACCCGGTAGCCGCCGTCCACCAACAGCGGCGCGAAGCCGTCGAACGTGCCGGCGAAGTCGAACCCGCCGTGCGCCATGACGATGCACGGGGCCTCGGAGGGTCCCCACTCGTAGGCGGCGATGCGCAGTCCGTCCGAGCTCACCCACCACGATCGGTCGGGACGCCGGGCGCCGGGGAACGTCCGCGGCGTGGGGCCGATGTCGGGCGGTGCCAGGTCGCTCACCGGGCCGAGCCTATGGAGAGCGGTGGCCGCCCCCGCAATCGCGGTCGCTCGACGGCCGTCGACGGGATCGACCGACGGTGCGCCCGGTCGCCGCAGCAATTCGCCGCTCTGGCAGGCGTGCGAGAGACTGTCGGCCGTGCCAGCGGCGCAGGGGGTGCCGCTGCCGACGTCCCGGGGGGATCTGATGGCTTCCATCGACGGCTGGGTGGCTGACGGCTTCGAGGGCGTGCGTGACGCGTTCGTCGCCAACTTCGACAACGGCTCGGAGGTGGGTGCGGCGTTCAGCGCCTATCACCAGGGTCGCAAGGTCGTCGACCTGTGGGGTGGCGTCGCCGACCCCGACACGGGCAAGCCGTGGGAGGAGGACACCATGATGCTGGTGTTCTCGACGACCAAGGGCGCCACGGCGATGTGCGCCAACCGGTTGGCCCAGGAGGGCCTGCTGGACACCGACGCCCCGGTGGCCACCTACTGGCCCGAGTTCGCCGCCAACGGCAAGGCCGAGATGCCCGTGAACTACCTCCTGTCGCACCAGGCCGGGCTGGCGTGGTGCGACGGCGAGATGACCGCCGAGGAGGCCCTCAGCTGGGATCCCGTCATCGAGGCCTTGCAGAACCAGGCCCCGGTGTGGGAGCCCGGCACCAAGCACGGCTACCACGCCACCACGTACGGCTGGCTCGTCGGCGAGGTCGTGCGACGCGTCGCCGGCAAGACCGTCGGGACCTACTTCCGGGACGAGATCTCCGGTCCGCTCGACGCCGACTTCTGGATCGGCCTGCCCGAGGCCGAGGACCACCGGGTCGGCAAGCTGATCTCGTTCATCCCGCCGGGCATCACCGCCGACATGCTCAAGGGCGGGGGCGACCCCGACAACCCCATGGCCCAGATGCTGGCGGCCTTCCTCGGCCCCGACACGCCGCTCGGACAGGCGCTGTTCGCACCCGGCGGTGCGTTGGCCGACCAGGACGTGTGGAACAGCCGAGCGATGCGTGCCGCCGAGGTGCCCGCCGCCAACGGCGTGTGCGACGCCCGCTCGCTCGCCCGCGTCTACGCCGCCTGCGTCGGCGAGGTCGACGGCATCCGCATCCTGACCCCTGAGCAGCTGACCCGCGCCACCACGCAGCTCACGACCGGCCCGAACCATGTCCTGATGGACATGGACATCCAGTTCGGCCTGGGCTTCATGTTGCCGTCGAGCCTGATCCAGCTCGGCGGGCCGCACAGCTTCGGGCACTTCGGCGCCGGCGGCTCGGTCGGCTGGGCCGACCCCGACGCCGAGCTGGCGTTCGGCTACATCATGAACCGGATGGACATGGGCCTCGCCGGCGACTTGCGCAGCGCCAACTTGATCGGCGCCTGCTACGACGCCATCTGACGCGCCGCGACCCGCTCACGCCGAGATCGTGTTGCCGCACGCCTCCGGACCGGTCGGGTTTCAGCTGGTGCGTCCGGCCTCGATGCGCTCGGCCAGGACGACGCGGTCAGGGTGCTGCAGCACGACACGACACGGGCGCTCGATGCGCGTGTCGATGACGAGGAGCTCACGGTCGCGGTACACGTCCCAGAGCTGGCGGGCTCCCGGTCGACCCTTGACCATGAAGTGGCCGGTGGCGAAGCGGCCGGGCCAGTAGCCCCCGGCGACACGCCAGCCGAGGGCCGGTCGCACGTCGTCCCAGGTACCGACCCACGCCCGCTCGATGTCGCCGTAGTGGAGGCGGAGGTGCTTGATCAGGCACAACGCCTGGTCGAGCCCGGTGAAGCTCAGATCGATGCCGGTGTCGCCGATGTCGACGTGCAATGCCATCGGCGCAGTCTCGCAGAACGGTCCTGCGGGGGAACCGGTTGCTTCGGGTGTGCTTCGGTCAGCAGTACCCGCCCCAGGGCGCCTTGCCCTGCCAGCGATACAGCGACAGCGCCATGGCGTCCTGGTCCGCCGGCGAGGCCTGGTTCGGCGGCACGCCGACGAGGTCGCCCCGTCCGGCGTTGGCGGCCGTGTTGTCCCACGTCGAGCGCATGAACTGGTAGGCGCCGTAGTAGAGGCCGTTGGCCGACACGATGGCGTAGTTGCCGCCGGACTCCCGCTGGCGCACGCAGGCGAGGAAGGCCGCCTCGTCGGCGCTCATGCCGCCGGAGGGGGCGGGGGCCACGGCGACAGGTGCCGGGGCCGGGGCGGGTGCCGGCGCTGCGGTGGTGGTCGGCGCGGCGGTGGTGACCGGTGCATCGGCGGCGACCGCGGGTGCCGTGGTCGTGGTCGATGCGGCGGCGAGCGCCTGAAGGTCGGCGGCCGCCTGCGCCTGCTCGTCGAGCTGGCTGCGGGTGGTGAACGCCGACGGGTTGGTGCGCTGCTGCGTGGCGGCGAGGAGGGCACCGTCGGCCGGGAGGCCGCCACCGTCGTCCGCTGCCGTGTCCTCGAGCACCGTGACCGGGGTGGTGGCCTCGGTCGTGGTGACCGGTGCTGCCTCCTCGGGAGCGCCGACGGTGAGGTCGGAGGAGCCAGGTTCCTGGCAGGCGGCGAGGCCCGTGAAGATCGCGCACGCGACGCTGGCGGCGGCGATGATTCGGGCGAGGTGGGTCGTGCGGTTCTGCATGAGGTGTCTCCGTCCGGGCATTCCCGAACGGGGTCAGATGAGTCGGTCCGCAACGCGTTTGCAAAATGTGCTGATGGTCGTAGAGGGGGGTCAGAGGGCCCAGTTCGGTCGAAAAACCCCTGTTGAACCGTAGTTACATGGCTGTGATGTGAAAACCGTCACGCTGTTGTCATGACGGAACGCTTGCTGGTGATTCGCGTTCGCAACATTGGCGTCAGCAATACAACGATCTGTTGTACCGTGAGGCGACCACCTTTGGGAGGGCCCATGACGAAGGCCGGCGCGAAGGGCGCTGACGTGCCGAAGACGAAGGCGGCGAAGCCGAAGACGAAGGTGGCGAAGCCGAAGACAAAGGCGGCGAAGCCGAGGAAGTCGAAGGCGAAGCTGCCGAAGGCGAAGGCCACAGCGATCGACGCCGAGACCGCCGATCCGGTCGAGACGGTCGATCCGGTCGAGACAGTCGATCCGGTCGACACGGTTGAGACGGTCGATCCTGTCGATGCCGGCGGGACGGCAGTCGATCCTGGCGGGACGGCGGCCGAGCTGCTCGCCGAGCCGATCTTCGACGGGGGCGGGACCTACCGGCGCGACGAGGCCGGTGTGTGGC
>JAGQTE010000224.1 GCA_020439175.1 Acidimicrobiales bacterium
GCTGGTCGTTCCACGTCGCCGGCGGCGAGCTGGTCTACGAGCACGATCTGTGCGGTCTCGAGCGCCACCGCGTCGCCGCGCCGGTGCCGCCGCTGGCGCCGGGCGTGCACGAGCTGGCCTTCACCTACGAGCCCACCGGCGACCACGCCGGCGCGGTCGAGCTGCGCGTCGACGGCGCCGTGATCGGCGAGGGCGCCGTCGAGCGGTTCACGCCGACGCGCTTCTCGCTCACCGGTGCGGGGCTGCGCTGCGGGGAGGCCCCGGCGTTGGCGCCGTCCGACGACTACGTCGGGCCGTTCCGGTGGTCGGGCACGCTCGACCGCGTGGTGGTCGAGGTCACCGGCGACCCGTACCTCGACCCCATCGCCGAGGCGATCGCCGCCGCCGAGCGGCAGTGACCGGGGCCGTTACTCGACGCTGATCTTGGGCAGGATCTTGTCGAGCCAGCGCGGGAACCACCAGTTGGCCTTGGGCAGCAGCTGCAGCGACGCCGGCACCAGCGCCATGCGCACGAGCGTCACGTCGATCAGCACGGCGATGGTGAGGCCGAAGCCGATCATCTTCACCTCGGGATCCGGGTTCGGCACGAACGAGGCGAACACCGACATCATGATCGCCGCCGCCACGATGATGACCCGCGCCACCGTGGACAGCCCCGTGCGCACCGCCTCGCGGGCGTCGCCCGACGCCAGGTAGTGCTCGCGGATGCGCGAGATGAGGAACACCTCGTAGTCCATCGACAGGCCGAACAGGACGGCGAACATCATGACCGGCACGAACGGCACGATCGGCAGCGTCGTCACCAGGCCGATGGCGTCCTTGGCCCAACCCCACTGGAACACGGCGACGAGCACGCCGTAGGCGGCGCCGATCGAGAGCAGGTTCATGACCGCCGCCGTGCCGGCGACGTACACCGACCGGAAGGCCATCAGCAGCAGCACGAACGCCGTGGCGACCACCGCCAGGATGTAGATCGGCAGCTCCTCGATGAGCTTGTCCGTCATGTCGATGTTGATGGCGGTCTGACCGCCGACGTAGACGTTCGACGCCGGGATGGCCGTGCCCTCGAGGGCTTGGGGGATCACCGTGTTGCGGAGGTTCTCCACGAGCGTCGTCGCCGCCGGGTCGTTGGGCGCCACCGTGGGGACCACCTGCATGATCGCCGCCGTCGGCATGGCCGAGGGATCGCTCGAGGTCGGGAAGTTGTTGGGGATCGGCAGCGACACGCGCGCCACGTCCTGCGCGCCGGCCACGGCCGTCTGGAGCTTCTCGAAGGCGTCGAGCACCTGCACCATGTTCTGGTCGGTGATGGTCGGCAGGTCGATCGCCAGCAACAGGGAGCCGTTCTGGCCCGGCCCGAAGTTCTCGTCGATCAGCTGGAAGGACTGCTGCTGGGTGAGGGCGGGATCGATGTCGCCGTCGTCGGGCAGACCGAAGGTCATGCTGCGCACCGGCAGGATCAGCACCACGAGGATCACGAGCGCCACGCCGCCGACGAGGCCCCGGCGCCGGTCGATGAACCCGGCCCAGCGGGCGCCGATGCCCACGAAGTCCGGACCGTGGTCGCGGTGGAAGATCCGTCCGCCGTTGATGTGGTTGCCGATGGCGCCGAGCAGTGCCGGCACCAGGGTCAGCGCCGCCAGCATCGACATCACGACGTAGCCGGCGGCGACGAAGCCGACCTGGGTGATGTACGGGATGCCGACGAGGATGAGGCCGCACAGCGCCAGGCACACGGCGATGGCGGCGAAGAGCACGGCGGTGCCGGCGGTGCCGAGCGCGTGCCCGACGGCGTCGAGGGTCTCCTGTCCCTCGTCGCGCAGCGACCGGTACTTCGACACGATGAACAGCGAGTAGTCGATGCACACGGCCAGGCCGAGCATGTCGCCGAGCACCGGACCGATCGAGCCGACCGTGAAGCTTGCCTCGAGCACCGTGGTGAGGAAGGTGGAGATCGTGACGGACACGACGGCCGTGCCGATCGGCACCGACATCGACACGGCCGAGCCGAAGGCGAACAGCAAGATGATGACGGCCACGCCGAGCCCGATGTACTTCGAGTACTCCGAGACGCCCGGCGGTGCGGGGTTGCCGGCGTCGACGACGGCGCCGCCGAAGGTGACGTCGATGCCGGCCTGCGTCGCCGGCTGCGCCGCCTGCTGGAGCTGATCGAACCAGCTCGTGGCCTGATCGGCGCTGGTGATCGGGGCGTCGAAGGTCACCGAGGCGAAGCCGACCTGCCCGTCGGGCGTGATGGCCTGCTTGGCGGTCTGCACGCTGGGCGTGCCCTCGTCCCAGGTGATCGTCGTCGGGGTCTCGGCGAACGGGCTCGAGACCGAGCTGACGCCGGAGATCTTCTTGATGTTGTCGAGCGTGGCGTTGACCGCCGCCTCCTGCGTGGCGTCCGTGAGCGCCCCCGACGACACCTTGAACACGACGGTCGCCCCGGCGCCCGACGCCGACGGGAACTCCGTGGACAGCAGGTCGAGCGCCTGCTGGGACTGGGTGCCCGGCACCGAGAACTCGTCCTTGGGCTGCCCGTTGCGGGCCACCGCCGCCACACCGGCGCCGATCAGCAGCGCCAGCCATACGACGATGACGATGCGGTGGTGATGGGCGCAGAAGCGCCCGAGGCGTTGCAGCACGCCGTTCCCCCTCGAGTCGTTCCGCCGCGCGCCGCTCGACGCGGCAGCTGTGGCGTCGACACTAGGCGCGAGCGCCGGGGGTGCCCGGGCTACTCGAAGCCGAGCTCGACCCGCAGCCGCTCGCGCACGTCGGGCGGTGCCAGCGCCGTCGCCTCGATCGTGACGCCGGCGAGGTCGGCGCCGCGCAGCTCGGCGGGGGGCGCGTAGGCGTCGTGCACCGGGAAGCCGCTGTCGTGGGCGATGCGCAGGCCGGCGCCGCCGATCTGCCAGCGGAACGGCAGGTCGCACCCCAGGCGGGCGTCGGCGACCGGCGCACCGTCGACCAGCAGCACGACCGGACCACCGCCCGCGCGCTGGCGGTGGTACGCGACCTCGATGCGGTGCGGACCCGGCGCCAACGCATCGGCGGGGTCGGCGGTGGCGACGACCGGCTCGCCGAACAGGTTGACGCAGAACACCGGCCGGCCGTCCGTCAGGTGCAGCGCCCAGCCGTTCGACCAGTCGCCGAGCGCGGCGAGCACGCCGTCGGGCGCCCCGCTGGCCGCGACCGTGAGGTCGGCGACGATGCGGAACCCGCCGCCCATCGGGGGGAGCACGTCCTCGGCGACCGGACCGCCGCCGGGGCCGTAGGTGTGGCGCCAGCCGACCGGCCACGGCGACGGCTCCAGGGCGATGGCCCGCCCGATGAAGCTGTCGTCGAGCGGCAGCACGTCGTTGGCGCCCGCTTCGGCCCACCACCGCTCGACGAGCTCGTCGACGACGTCGGGGTGCTCGGCGGCCACGTCGTGCGCCTCGGCGAAGTCCCGGGTCAGGTCGAACAGGGCCCAGTGGTCCGCGGCGAAGTCCCGGCTGCCCTCGAGCAGCTCGACCTCCACGTCGAGCTGGGCGCCGA
>JAGQTE010000005.1 GCA_020439175.1 Acidimicrobiales bacterium
GGAGCTGTCGACCCCGAGCGGCCGAAGCGTCCGGCGTCGCCCACCGCGCCCCATCGCGACGCGGCGCGCCCGGACGACCGGCGGCCGAGCGCAGACCGCGCTGACCTGTTGGTGCTCGGCCCCGTCGCCACCGGCGTCCCGGGCGCGGCGCCGGCCGAGGCCATGGCCGTGCGCGACGGCCGTGTCCTCGCCACCGGCACGATGGCCGATCTCGCCGACCTGCGCGCCCCCGACACCGAGGTGCTCGACGCCGGCGACGGCGCCGTGATTCCCGGCCTGATCGAACCGCACATGCACCTGTGGTCGACCGGTGTGTTCTACGGCTGGCTCGACTGCTCGGCCGAGGCCAACCCCACCTTCGACGCCGTGGTCGACCGCATCCGCGCCGCCGTGGCCACCGCCGCGCCCGGCTCCTGGGTGTGCGGCCAGCTGTTCGACCCCAGCCGGTACCCGGGTGAACCGACGCTCGACGCCGCCATCCTCGACCAGATCAGCACCGAGGTGCCGATCGTCGTCACCAACGCCTCGATGCACTTCGCCTACGTCAGCTCGACGGTGTTCGACCGCGTCGGCATCACGGCGGACACCCCCGATCCCCCGAGCGGTCGCTTCTACCGGCGCGACGGCAAGCTGACCGGCGTCGTCGGCGAGCTCAACGGGATGATGGCCATCCTCGGCCACCTGCCGCAGAAGTCCGCCGACGAGCTGGCGGCGTCGCTGCGGGCGATCATGAGCGAGGCGGCGTCTCGCGGCGTGACGTCGATGCGCGAAGCCCTGACCGGTGAGCTCCAGGGCGCCGGCGAGATCGCACTCCTGCAGCAGATGAACGCCGCGCAGCAGCTGCCGACGCGCCTGTCGCTGGCGCAGTCGGGCATGCACGGCGCCGCCTTCTGGAGCGACGCCGGCATCGTGCCCGGCGGCGGCGACGCCATGATCCGCACCGACGCCTGGAAGCTGATGATCGACGGCTCCACCCAGGGGCGCTCCGCCTACCTGCGCACCGACTACCTCGGCGGGATGGGCGGCAACGGCGCGGCCAACTTCGAGGTCGACGAGCTGGTGGCGCTCGTGCGCGCCGGCCACGACGCCGGCTGGCAGGTGATGATCCACGCCAACGGCGACGCCGGGATCGACCGGGCGCTGACCGCCTACGAAGCCGTGCTCGCCGGTGCGTCGGCGATCGAGCGGCGCCATCGCCTCGAGCACATCGCCGTCGGCCGCGACGAGCACTTCGTACGGATGCAGCGGGCCGGCATCTCACCGAGCTTCTTGAACGCCCACATCTACTACTGGGGCGCGGCGCTGCGGGACTCGATCCTCGGTCCCGACCGCGCCGCGCTGCTCCAGCGCCTCGGCACGGCGCAGCGGATGGGCCTGCGGGCGTCGCTGCACAGCGACTACAACGTCAGCCCGATCCACCCGCTGCTGGCGGCGCGCATCGCGGTGCAACGCCGCACCCAGGCCGACGACGAGGTGCTCGGACCCGACGATCGCGTCGCTCCCCACGACGCGCTGCGGGCGATCACCCTCGACGCAGCGTGGCAGATCTTCGGCGACGACCGGGGCACCCTGGAACCGGGCAAGCTCGCCGACTTCGCCGTCGTGTCGGCCAACCCGTGGACCGCCGACCCCGACGGCTGGGCCGACATCACGGTGTCGCAGACCCGCCTCGGCGGCGCGGTCGCCTGGGAAGGCTGACCGGAGAAACGCACAGCGCCCGAGCCGTAAGGCCCGGGCGCCGTCTGCGTTCGGTCGGGCGTCGCCGCGCCCGGGGTCGAATCAGCCGATCTGCTGGCGGCGGCGCGACCACACGGTCAGGCCGGCCCCGCCCAGCACGAGCACACCGGCGAGCATCGCCAGCTGCTCGGTGTTCGAGCTGCCCGTCACCGGCAGGGTGCTGCCGGCCGGGACGTTGACGTTGGCGATGGCGCCCGCGAGCGGCGTCACGTCGAACGTGCCGGTCACCGTCACCAGGCTGCCGGCGAGGTCCAGACCGGTCAGCTGCACCGAGTGCGCCCCGAGCGGGAAGTCCGCCGGCACGGTCCAGCTGGTCGACATGTTGCCCAGCGAGTCGGCGAGCGAGGCGCCGAGGTCGACCGGGTCGGAGAAGATCATGATCTTGATCGAGGCGCCGGGCTGCCAACCGGACGAGTTGATGTTCAGCACCCCGCCCTGGGGCACGCTGATGCGGTCGAACCAGACGGTCGGTCCCGTGCCGTACTGGGCGTTCGCCCCAGATGCCACGAGGGCCGGCGCCGCCAACGCCATCATCGCCACCAGAACGAGCAATGCCCGCTTCACGCCGTTCGTCGCCATCTGTCTGCCCACTCCTGGATCGCCGTGCCTTTCGGCAACTCTAGCCACATCTCACGCAGCGCGTGCGAGTACGGTCGCCCGAACCACCCGCCCGGGTGGCGTAACCGGTAGCCGCAGGGGGCTTAAACCCCCCGGACCGCAAGGTCGTGTGGGTTCGAGTCCCACCCCGGGCACCCGATCGGGTCCGCAACTGGCGGACGAGCGCGTCTCGTCCCGACGCTCGTGGCGGGACGCCTGCGCGCCCGCGACCCGCTACGAGCGCGGGACCTTCGACCAGGGCAGGTCCTTGTCGACGCGCGGTTCACCCGGCAGGCCGAGCACGCGCTCGCCGAGGATGTTGCGCTGGATCTCCGACGTGCCGCCCTCGATCGAGTTGGCGCGCGACCGCAGGAACATCTTGCGGCTCGTGCCGGGCGCGCCGGTGAGCCCGATCACCTCGGAGCGGCGCATCTCGTAGTCGTAGTCGATGAGGGCGTCGGCGCCGAGGAGATCGACGCACAGCTCGTAGATCGCCTTGTTGACCTCGGAGAACTTGAGCTTGGCGATCGATCCCTCGGGACCGGGGTTGCCGGCCCGACGGTTCTGCGACGCCCGCACGTTGGTGAGGCGCAGGACCTCGGCCTCGATCCACAGCCGCATCAGCTCGTCCTGCGCCGCAGCGGAGCGGTTCGCCGGCGGGGTGGCCTGCCAGATGCGCACCGCCTCGGCGATGGCGCCCGAGCCGCGCGCCGGCGGTGCCGAGCTCCCACCGATGGTGATGCGCTCGTTCATGAGGGTGGTCATCGACACACGCCACCCCTCCCCCACCTCGCCGATGCGGTCGGCGTCGGGCACGCGGACCTCGGTCAGGTAGACCTCGTTGAACTCGGCCTCACCGGTCATCTGGCGCAACGGCCGGACCTCGACCCCGGGCGCGTGCATGTCGAGGGCGAAGTAGGTCATGCCCTTGTGCTTGGGGGCCTCGGGGTCGGTGCGGGCGACGAGCATGCCGCGATCGGCGATGTGGGCGAGGGTGTTCCAGACCTTCTGGCCCGTCAGCACCCATTCGTCGCCATCGCGCTCGGCCTTGCAGGCCAACCCGGCGAGGTCCGAGCCGGCACCCGGTTCGGAAAACAGCTGACACCACGCCTCCTCGCCGGTGAACATCGGGCGCAGCAGACGGGCGCGCAAGGCGTCGTCGCCATGGGTCACCACGGTCGGCCCGGCCATCGTCAGGCCGAAGAAGTGGCGGTGATCGGGGGCGGGCAGACCGGCCTCGCGCAGGCGCACCTCGACGTCGCGCTGGAGCTTGGGCGGCACGTCGAGCCCGCCGTAGCCCTCGGGGAAGTGCACCCAGGCGAGGCCGAGGTCGTACTGGCGGCCGCGCACGAAGGTCGGGTCGTCGTTGCGGGGATCCACCTCGGCGAGGAGCTGGTCGAGGCGTTCGGCGACGAGCGCTGCAGGTTCGGTCATGGGCGCAGATCGTAGGGACATCGCCCCCGCGCCGTCGCCCTGACGTAGCGTCAGAAGCCATGGCCGATCTCGACATCGCACGCCCCAGCGAGCACGTGGTGCTCCTCACGCTGCAGCGACCGGAACGGCGCAACGCGCTGTCGACGGCGCTGCGCGACGCGCTGAGCGACACGCTCGACGCCCTCGCCGACGACGACGACGTGCGCTGCGTCGTGCTCACCGGCGCCGGGCCGGTCTTCTGCGCCGGGTTCGACCTGCGCGAGTTCGAGCTCGCCAACGACGATCCGGCCTTCGCCGAGGCGTTGTGGGCGTCATCGGACCGCTACCACCGGCGGGTGCTCACGTTCCCGGTCCCGATCATCGCCGCGGTGAACGGACCGGCGATCGCCGGAGGCTTCGACCTGGCCGTGATGTGCGACGTGCGGATCGCCGAGGTGTCCGCCGTGTTCGCGCACCCGGAGCGGACCTTCGGGCCCGTCGTCTACGGACCGCTGCACGACCTCGTCGGCGGCGCCCTGGCCCGCGACCTGTGCCTCACCGGCCGCGTGCTCGACGCGCGCGCCGCCCGCAAGGCGGGACTCGTGCGCGACGTGTTCCCTCGCCGCGAGCTGCTCGACGCCGCCATGGAGATCGCCGCCGCCACGGCCGAGGCGCCGCGCGCGCTGCTCGCCGACACCAAGGCCAAGGCGATGCGGCTGGCCGGTGTCGATCCCGACGGCAGCACCCTGACGTTGTGACCGTGGCCGACCCCCCGAGGAGGACCAGATGACCCGGGACCCGAAGTCGTTCCAGCTCTCACCGGAGCTGCACGCGTACCTGCTGGCGCACGGCACCGTGCCCGACGGCATCGCGGCGGCGCTGATCGCCGAGACCGAGGCGCTGGGCGACATCAGCCGCATGCAGGTGGCGCCGGAGCAGGGCGCGCTGCTGACGTTGCTCACGGCAGCGATCGGCGCCACGTCGGCGGTCGAGGTCGGCACCTTCACCGGGTACTCGGCGCTGTGCATCGCGCGCGGCCTGGCGCCCGGCGGGCGGCTGCTCGCCTGCGACGTGAGCCACGAGTGGACCGCCCTCGGCCGGAAGGCATGGGAGGCCGCCGGTGTGGCCGACCGCATCGACCTGCGGATCGCGCCGGCGCTCGAGACGCTGCGCTCGCTGCCGCAGGAACCAACCGTCGACCTGGCGTTCATCGACGCCGACAAGCCGAACTACCTGGCCTACGTCAACGAGCTCGTGCCCCGGATGCGGCCCGGCGGGCTCGTGCTGCTCGACAACGTGCTGTGGGGCGGCGCCGTCATCGATCCCGCCGCCGACGACGAGCACACCCTGGCCATCCGCGCCTGCAACGACGCCGTCGCCGCCGATCCGCGCGTCGAGTGCGTCATGCTCCCGGTCGCCGACGGCCTCAC
>JAGQTE010000225.1 GCA_020439175.1 Acidimicrobiales bacterium
CCGATGCGCGCCAGGATGTCGACCAACCGGTCGATCACCTGCACCGCCGTCGTCGGGTCGTTGATCGCCGGCGACAGCGCCCGGATGGCGATGTCGACCAGCTGGCGGATGCCGTACGCCGTGTCCTGGTACATCGTGCGCTCCTGGTCGAGCACGAGGCACGACTCGAGCTGTGCCAGCGACACCTCGCCGCCCCACAGCTCGAACAGGACGATGTCGGTCGGCAGGTGGTCCCCGACCTGTGCCGTCACGCGCACCACGGCGCCGGCATGGCGCGCCAGCTCGACGAGGCGGTCAGCCTCGACCCCGGCGAGGATCGCCGGATGCCGGTCGAAGCGCACGAGGTGATCGGGAGGCCCGAGCGACGCCACGTCCACCTCGGTGACGTCGGGGCGGGCGACCGCACCGTCGTCGGCCGAGCGCCGCGTCTCGCCGGCGACGGTCTCGATCACGTAGGTGACCCGCATCGACCGGACCAGGGCGTGCACGAAGGCGATGAAGATGAACAGGTCGATGATGACGAGCAGCATCGCCGTCGCCGCCGAGACGACCGGGACCGTCGGGGTGTCGTCGAGGTCGAAGCTGCCCAGCGAGTAGATGCTGAACACGAACGTCCCCATGAACGACGCCAGCGTCAGCTTGGTGATCTTCGAGCGCACGAAGCTGCGCACCACCCGCGGCGAGTACTGGTTGCTCGCCATCTGCAGCGCCACGAGCGTGACCGAGAAGACGACGCCGAGGAAGGTCAGGATCGACGTGGCGATCGTCGCCAGGACGATGCGCGCCTCCTCGGTGTTCGCCTCCATGCGGGCACGGATCTCGACGTCGCGGGTGAGCACCTCGTCGATCTCCATGGTGAAGTTCGCCAGGACGAGCGCGCCCACGAGGAAGACCAGCGGCAGGAACCACAGCGAGTTGCGCAGGATCTCGCGCAGCCGCTCGAGCCGGGCGCTGCGGTGCTCTGCGGAGGACATGGAGCGCGGCGCCACGGCGGCAGGTTAGGTCGGGCATCACCCTGACGGCGCCAACGAGGCCGTCAGGGTGATCGTCCCGCCCGGGGCGGCCACCATCGGCGTGGCCGAGGCGAACCCGGCCGCGCCGTCGTGGAACTGGCGCACGTGCGCCGACCCGTTGTCGTACATGACGACGTAGGTGCCCGCCGGCACGTCCAGGCTCCACGAACCGTCCGCCGCGACCTTGGTGCCGGCCACGAACAGCCCCGTGCCGGCGTCGCGCACCCGAACCGTGGCGTCGACGAGCGGTGTGCCGCTGCCCGCCTCCACGACGGTCCCGTCGAGGCTCGACGCCAGCGCCAGCGCCTGGTCGACCGGAGTGGCAGCGCCGCCGGCGACGGTCAACGGTGTCGCCTGGGTGAACGCGCGCACCCCACCGTTGAACACCGGCAGGTAGTTCGCGTCGGGATCGGTGAAGCGCACGACGTACGTGCCCGGTGCCAGCCCGGCGACGGCGTAGCTGCCGTCACCCGCCGTCACGGCCGAGCCGACGTAGGTGTTGGACGCGGCATCGCGCACCCGGACCTGGATCCCACCGATCGGGTCACCGCCGTCCACCGCCGTCACCGTGCCGGAGATCGCGCCGTCGAAGGCGATCGGGGTGAACGTCTCCTGGGCTGCGTTGGGTGCGGCTCCACCGGCGGCATAGGTGACGACGCCGTAGTGGTAGTGCGCCTCGAGCGCAGGGTTGGGCGCCACGTCGAGCGTCGCCGAGAACGTGCCGTCAGGGTTGAGCGGGACGTACTGCGGGTGGCCCAGCATGCCGGCGGCCGTGGCCGACGCCGGCGGCATGGCCCAGCGCTGATCGATCACCCGCCGGGTCGAGCTCGCGGCGCCCGCCGAGGGCTGCCACGTGTCGGCGAACTTGCCGAACACCACGTACACGCCGGTCGGCTGTCCCACCGGGATCGGCGGACGGGTGCTGAGGTTGGCGTTCGGATCGAAGCCGGTGCCGCTCACCGTGACCGTCTCCCCGGCGAGGTCGATGCCCGAGGTCTTCGACACCGTGACCTGTGGCGCAGGTGCCGGCTCGACGAGGTCGAGCGCCACCGTCACCGGATCGAGTGCGGTGCCTGCGGGGTAGAACCCGGCGAAGGCGTCCGCTCCCTCGGCGGTGAGGCTGGCGGGGATCGACGCCCAGCTCCAGCCGCCTGGCGTCGAGGTCGGCGTGATGCTCGTCAGGTCCAGCGTGGCGAACCCCACATCGGTGTAGGTGGTGTACGAGCCGTCGGCGAGGCTGCGGCTCACCGCATCCAGCACGAGGGTGCCGCTGGCCGTGCCGGCGTCGAGGTGCACCTCGAGACCCGACAGCGTCATGTCGAGCGCGCCGGCATGCGCCAGGAACTGCACCGAGCCG
>JAGQTE010000030.1 GCA_020439175.1 Acidimicrobiales bacterium
ACTTCCGACGCTGTCGGGCGGCGAGCGCCAGCGGCTCAAGCTCGCCACCCACATGGGGACGCCCGGCGGCATCTTCGTGCTCGACGAGCCGACGACCGGCCTGCACCTCGCCGACGTCGACGCGCTCCTGGGGCTGCTCGATCGCCTGGTCGACGCCGGCACGTCGGTCATCGTGATCGAACACCACCAGGCGGTGGTGGCGCACGCCGACTGGATCATCGACCTCCGTCCCGGCGCCGGGCACGACGGCGGACGGGTCGTGTTCGAGGGCATCCCCGCCGACCTCGTCGCCGACGCTTCGACCCTGACCGGCGAGCACCTCGCCGCCTACGTCGCCTACCGCTGACGCTCCCCGGATCGGGGAGCCGATCCGGAGCACGACGCATTCCAGATGTTGTGGTGTCCAGCCGCGCATGCGCGGGTAGACACCACAAAAATGCGACGGTGCGCCGGCCCGGCTCATGGTCCGCGACCGGGCGTGATGGTCGACCGGTCGTGATCCGCGACCGGGCGTGCGCTACGCCTGGGCCAACACCCGGGCCTGGTCGACCAGGTCAGCCGTCGACCACGCCTCCCCCGCCGACACCGGCTCGTGGCCGACGAGTCGTGTGCGCACGTGCGCCGCGAGCCCCTCGTGGCGCGAGTGCCACCGGTGTGCGGCCATGGCACCGAACAGCTGGTCCGCCAGGGCGGTGTCACCGTCGCTGCGGGCCAGCTCGGCGGCGGCGGCGACGGCGAAGGGCTCGGTCATCGCCGCCGGATCGCGATCGTCGATGGCGCCGAGCAGCGCGCGCAGGGCCGCAGCATTCGGTCGGACGGTGGCGTGCACGTAGGCGCGCACGATGGCCTGCAGGAACGTGTCGTCGACGCCCGGGAGCTGCGCCGCCACCTCGAGGGCGTCGAGCGCCTCGTCGTGCGCGCCGGCGAGGTGCAGGCACAACGGCCGCAGCACCAGCGCCGAACGGCCGAAGTAACCGGGCGCCGCCGGCTCGGAGCGCGCCGCAGCGGCGAACGCCTCCGCCGCCCTGACCAGATCGAGCTCCGACAGGTACGTCAGCGCCTCGATCGTGCGCAGCTGCACCGGCTGCTCCGCGTGCGACGGATCGACCTGCTCCCACGCCACGTCGAGCAGGCGGCGGGCCTCGACAGCGTCGACGTGCGCCACGGCCTGCGCCTGGAAGGCCAGCGCCGACACGCGCAGCGGGTGGCCGGGCGGTGCCATGGCGACCACCTCGCCGGCGAAGGTCAGCCCGGCCAGCGCGTCGGCCCGGGCCCCGGCGGTCCACATCGTCCCGACGCGCCACCGCAGCCGGTCGTCGATCGACAGCGCCTCGTCGTGCTCGGCAGCGACGTCGAGCCAGCGCTGCGCCTCGGTGAGCTCCAGGCGCAGCACGTGCACCGGCCACACGCGCGCCGCCAGCTCGGCAGCGGCCTGGGTCGTGCCTCTATCGATCGCCCACGAGCGGGCGGCGTCGAGATCGGCGAGCCGGGGTTGGAGGCGGACACGTGCCTCGTCGAGCGACGCCTCCTCGACCAACCCGTCGACCGCGTCGAGGTGCCAGCGCAGGTGCCGGTCGCGCGCCGAGGTCGTCTCCCCGGCGGCGGCGAGCTTGGAGGCGGCGTAGTCGCGCACGGTCTCGAGCAGGGGCGCCCCGACGACGAGCAACGACTTGTCGGCGAGCGACGCCAAGGCTGCGGCGGTGCGCGCCTCGCCGGCCTCGTCGGCGCCGATGCCGAGCGCCAGGTCGGGGTCGACCGGACCGGCGATGACGCTCAGGCGTCCGAGCAGCACCCGCTCATCGTCGCCGAGCAGGTCGTAGCTCCAGTCCATCGTGGCCTCGAGGGTGCGCTGGCGGGGGCGGGCCCGGCGCACGCCGCCGGCGAGCAGCGCGAAGCGGTCGGCGAGCAGCGCCTCGACGCGCGCCGCACCGAGCTGTGCGGCGCGTCCCGCCGCCAGCTCGATCGCCAGCGGCAGACCATCGAGCGATGCGCAGATGGCAGCGATGCGCTGCTCGTCGGCATCGTCGGCCTCGCCGGCGAGCCGCTCGCGAAACAGCGCCACGGCGTCGTCGGTCGGCAGCGGTGCCACGCGCTGCACGACCTCCCCTTCGATGCCGAGCGGCTCACGCGACGTGACGAGCAGGTGCAGCCGGGGGCAGCGGTCGAGGAGCAGGTCGGCCACCGCCGCCACATCGTCGACCAGGTGCTCGGCGTTGTCGATCACCACGAGAAGGCGCCGGTAGCCGATGAAGGTCGCCAGCTCGTCGTGGTCGCCGGCCCCCGCGGTGTCCGCGCTGGGCGTGCCCACAGCACGGGCGATGGTGCCGACGAGTCGATCGGGGTCGCCGACGCTCGTGAGATCGACGAACGCCGCCCCTCCGGGGAAGCTCACCTGGGCGTCGGCGGCCGCCCGGATCGCCAGGCGGGTCTTGCCCGTGCCACCCACGCCGGCGACGGTGACCAGACGGTGCGCGTCGACGCGTTCGGCCAGGCGCGCCACGTCGTCGAGGCGGCCGACGAAGCTCGACCGCTCCACGGGCAGCCCGACGACCGGCACGACGGTGCGCGGCGGCGGGAAGACGGTCCGGCTGCCCACCGGCTCGACCTGGAACAGGTCCTCGGGCTCGTCGATGTCGCGCAAGAGGTGGCGACCGAGCGGATGCAGCGCGAGCTCGCCCGCCTGCGGCCCGATGGTCGCAGCCATTGCGCCCGACACGAGGGTCTGACCGCCGTGGGCCGCAGCCATGATCCGGGCGCAGCGGTTCAGCGTCAGGCCGAACCAGTCCCCGTCACGCTCGACCGCGGGACCGAGGTGCGCGCCGACGCGCACCCGAAGGCCCGTCTCGACGAGCGCGCCGTGCATCTCGACGGCGGCATCGACGGCGTCAGCGCCGTCGGCGAACACGGCGATGCAGCCGTCACCGGTGTGCTTGAAGATGGTGCCGGACCGTCCGTCGACCACCTCCCGGGCGATGCGGTCGTGCGCCACGAGGCGGCGACGCATGGCCTCCTCGTCGGCCTGCCAGGCGCGCGTCGACCCCTCGATGTCGGTGAACACGAACGCCCGCACGACCTCGTCCGCCCCGCGCATCGACGCATCGTCGCGCCTCGCCGGCGGGCCGTCGAACGGTCGGGCGGACCGGCCACCTCCGACCTGGCGACCCGGGTCGCCGACGGAGCGTCACACCTGCCATAGGTGATCTTGCCGATGCGCGTGTCGGCGTCGAGTGCCCATGGTGGCCGCATGGACACGACGACGACCACGACCACCACCGCCCGCAACGCCATCGAGACCGTCGGCGGCATCTATGCCGCGTTCGGCCACGGCGACCTGGCCGGCCTCTTCGACCTGCTGCACCCCGAGATCGACTGGAGCATCACCGTGACCGCGCCCGGGGGTGACCTCGTCCCGATGCTGCGCAACGGCATCGGGCATGGCGCCGCCGAGGAGTACTTCGCCGGGGTCGGCCAGCTCGAGATCCACGTCTTCGAGGTCGGTCGCTTGTTCGTCGACGGCGACGTCGTGATCGCCGAGGTGCACCTCGAGGCCACGCATCGGGTCAGCGGGAAGCGTGCCGTCCTCGACGAGCTCCACCATTGGACCGTCCGCGATGGCCTTGCCGTCCGTTACCGCCCCTACCTCGACACCGCCGCGCTGATCGAGCTCTATCGACCGTGATCGCGGGCAGACTTGCCGCCGTGACCGACGGACACATCCGCCTGGTGGAGGTGCTCGGCACGTTGTCCGCGGCGTGCGACGCCGCCGACGGCTTCGCGCACGACACCACCCTGCGGTCGGCCGTGCTGGCAGCGAGTCTGGCGAACGACG
>JAGQTE010000226.1 GCA_020439175.1 Acidimicrobiales bacterium
GGGCGTGGTGCGGTCGGCCTCGTCGCTCGGGCGAGCGGCCGAGGCGGTGGCGGCCGTGGCGTCCGCCGTGCCGGACGGGACGGTCGACCCGTCATGGTTGGAGCTTCGCAACCTGTGCGCCGTCGGTGACGCCATGGTGCGAGCAGCGGCGGCGCGCACGGAGAGCCGTGGTGCGCACACCCGCGCCGACTACCCGGCGCGCGACGAGGCGCTGCGCTGCCGCCTCGTCATCGGCCCCTGACCCCCTCGTTCCGGTGCAGGACTCGCGTCGTTCCTGACGCGCCCGCCGCACCAGAACGCGACAGGGTGGCGCGTCAGCGGTGGCGGGCGAACCAGCTGGTCACCGCCGGGACCGCATTGCCGACGACGAGCCCCAACAAGCTGCCCGCCAGCACGTCGCCCGGGTAGTGCACGCCCGTGTGCACGCGCGAGTAGGCGACGGCGGTGGCGGTGGCGTGCAGCGCGGGGGACAGCAGCGGGAGCTGGTCGCCGACGGCGCTGGCGAAGGCGAACGCCGACGCGGAGTGGCCCGAGGGGAACGACGTCGAACCGGGCATGCGGACGTGGCGGGCGATCGGCACCGCGGCGTCGTCGCGCGCCGGGCGGTTGCGGGTCACGACCCGCTTGAGCCCCTGGTTCGCCACGAACGAGGTCAACCCGATCGCCACCAGACCCTGCACCGCCGCTTGGCGCCCGCGTCCCGGCCGCACGGCGAGGACGCCGGCGATGCCGCCCCACAGCACCGAGTAGTTTGCGGCCGTCGACACGCCTCGCATCAGACGGTCGAGCGTCGGCGTCCGCGAGATCGCCACGGCGCGGTACACGTTCTCATCGAGCTCTTGGAGCTGGTGGCGAAGGCCGCCGGACGGTGCCATCTCCGGCACCGGGTCGACGGGCTCGACGGCAGCGACGGGCGCGACGGCAGCGTGGTCGTCGTCGACGGTCGGGTCGGCCATGGGGGCTGACCCTAGCCAACCGGGGCGGCGGAACCGGCGGGCTACCGTGGGCCCGTGCCGGCCGACGCCACGACCGAACCGCCGCTGCAACAGCGGCTGCTGGCCGTGCTGGCGCTCGTGCTCGGCGCCTCGACGATCGTCGCCCTCACGGCGTTCGTGTTCACGCGCCTGCTGCTGTTGCTCGCCGTCGACCTGCTGGTGGTGCTGGCGATCTGGGGCCTGTGGGAGAGCCTGACGCAGCGCGGCATGCGCAGCGTGCTCGCCGGGCTCGGCGCCGCTGTGGCGACGACGGTCGTGGTCGTGCTGCTGCTGGCGTCCGACAGCGCGCTCGGTCTCGTCGTCGTGCTGGCGATGGTCGCGTGCTCGGGTGCGGCGGCACGGGCCGCCCTGGCCCATCACGTCCATGAGCCGGCAGCGCGCGACGCGCCTGTGGCACTCGCCCCGGTGGTGTTCATGAACCCCCGGTCCGGTGGCGGCAAGGTCGAGTCGTTCGACCTGGTGCGCCGGGCGGAGCAGTACGGCGCCCGGGTGGTCCTGCTCGGTCCCGACTCGGACCTCGCCGCCATGGCGCAGGAGGCCATCGACGACGGCGCCGATCTGCTCGGCGCAGCCGGCGGCGACGGCACGCAGGCCCTCGTCGCTCAGGTGTGCGCCGACAACCGGCTGCCGTTCCTGTGCATCCCGGCCGGCACCCGCAACCACTTCGCCCTCGATCTCGGACTCGATCGGGACGACCCGAGCCTGGCGTTGAGCGGCCTGGCCGCCGACGCCGAGGAGGTCCACGTCGACCTGGCCGACGTCGACGGTCGCCCGTTCGTCAACAACGTGTCGATGGGCGTCTATGCCAAGGTCATCCAGAGCCCGGACTACCGCGACGACAAGCTCGGGACCTTCGCCGACCTGCTGCCCGACCTGGTCGGCGAGGACGCCGAACCCTTCGACCTGGCGTGCGTGACGCCGGACGGCGCCGTACAGGGCCCGGAGCTGTTGATGGTGTCGAACAACCCGTACCAGTTCTCGTCGTTGACCGACTTCGGCACGCGCGAGCGCCTCGACTCAGGGCTGCTCGGCGTGGTGGTCGCCCAGGTCGACTCGGCGTCCGCCGCGGCGCAGGTGGTGCGGCTGTCGGCCATCGGCCAGGTGGACCGGTACGAGGGGTGGCGCACGTTCACCGCGGCGTCGTTCACGGTGACGAGCACCTCGGGCACCATCGACGCCGGCATCGACGGCGAGGCGGTGCGGCTGCCGGCTCCGGCGAGCTTCCGCATCCGTCCGGGAGCGTTGCGGGTGCGCCTGCCCCGGCACCGGCCCGGCGTGCGTGCGTCGGCGCCGCGCTTCGAGTCGGCGACCTTCGGTCGGCTCTGGCGGGTGGCGCTGGGCCGAGCCTGAGCCACCACGCCTGGAGGCGCGTGGCGGCGCCCGCAACGATTTCGGCGCGTGCCAGGGCCTGAGGCAGGCTGTGCGCCATGCCCGAGGCTCTCCACCCCCCGGTGCACGCCGTGCGTGATGCGGTGGCCCGGGCGCTCGCCGAGGACCTGACGCCGCTGGGCGACCTCACCGCCGTGCTCGTGCCCGCCGGCGCCACGACCACGGCTACGTTCGGGGCGCGCGCTGCCGGGGTGCTCGCGGGGACGAGGTGCGCGGCGGAGGCGTTCGCCCAGGTCGATCCGTCGATCACCGTGACCTGGTCGCTCGACGACGGCGACACGGTCGAGGCGGGGTCGGTGATCGGCACGGTGGTCGGACCGTTGGCGTCGGTGCTGACCGCTGAACGCACGGCCTTGAACTTCCTCGGGCACCTGTCGGGCGTGGCGACGGCGACCCGTCGGTTCGTCGACGCCGCCGCTGGCGGCGCCCGCGTGTGGGACACCCGCAAGACCACGCCCGGCCTGCGCTCGCTCGAGAAGGCGGCGGTCCGGGCGGGCGGGGGAGCCAACCACCGCGGCAACCTGTCGGACTGGGTGCTCGTCAAGGACAACCACCTGAGCGCCCTCGGCGTCTCCGGCGCCGTCGCCGCCGCTCGGGATCGCTGGCCCGGCCGCACGGTCCACATCGAGTGCGACACCGTCGCCCAGGCGGTCGAGGCCATCGAGGCCGGTGCGGACGCCTTGTTGCTCGACAACATGGCGCTCGACGATCTGCGCGCCTGCGTCGCCGTCGCGGCGTCGAGCCCGCGCCGCCCGCTGCTCGAGGCATCGGGAGGCATCACGCTCGAGTCGATCGGCGCGGTGGCGTCGACCGGCGTCGACATGATCTCGGTCGGTGCCATCACCAACTCGGCGCCGGTGCTCGACATCGGCTTGGACATCGGCCCCGCCATCGACCAGGTGCCCGAGGGCTGACGACGGGCGACCGGCCCGGGAGGAGGAGGCGACGTGCTGCTCGCCATCGACGCAGGCAACACCCAGACCGTGGTCGGGCTCTACGACCTCGAGGACGATCCTGCTCCGGCGCGCCGGCCCGAGGCCGGGCTGCTGGACCACTGGCGCATCGCCACCGTGCACGAGCGGACGTCCGACGAGCTGGCCGTGATGCTCTCGTCGTTCATCACCTTGCGGGGCTACAGCCTCGACGAGGTGGACGGCGTGGCCATCTCGTCAGGCGTGCCACGGGTGACGGCCGGGCTGCGCGAGTTCTCGGATCGTTACCTCGACACCGATCCCGTGGTCATCGAGCCCGGTGTGAAGACGGGCATCGCCATCCTCTACGAGAACCCCAAGGAGGTGGGCGCCGACCGCATCGCCAACGCGGTGGCGGCGTTCGACCTGTTCGGTGGGCCGACGATCATCGTCGACTTCGGCACGGCGACGACCTGCGACGCCGTCAGCGCCACCGGCGAGTACCTGGGCGGCGCCATCGCCCCCGGCATCGAGATCTCGATGGATGCCTTGGTGGGCCGGGCCGCCGCGCTGCGCGCCGTGGAGCTCAAGGCACCGCGTCACGTGCTGGGGAAGTCGACGGTCGAGTCGATCCAGTCAGGCGCCGTGTACGGGTTCTCGGCACAGGTGGACGGTCTGTGCACGCGGATCGAGGACGAGCTGGGCGAGTGCGCCATCGTCTCGACCGGTGGGCTCGCCGACCTGATCACGCCCCTGAGCACGAAGATCCAGCACTCGGAGCCGTGGCTGACGCTGCACGGCCTGCGCATCGTCTACGAGAAGAACGCCTGAGCAGCGCGCTGCCCCGTCGGGCAGACGACCGGTGCACGCGTCAGCGGTCGAGCCAGACGTCGGGCCAGAGCCAGGCCTTGGGCTCGAAGTTGCCGAACGGGCGCTGGCGCAGGCCGTTGAGTCCCTTGACCTCGGGCACGGCGATCACGCTGTACGGGGTGTTGAACAGCCACACGTCGAGCACGGCGTCGTTGCGGGCCCGGGTGAGCTCCTGGTACGCCGTCTTGCGTTCGGCCAGGTCCGGGTTGGTACGTCCGGTGTCGATCGCCGCCTGGGTGGCGTCGTCGCAGTACTGGCTGAAGTTGATCGACAGCTCACCCACGCCCTTGGCGGTGTCGCAGGACCAGAAGTAGTAGTTGCTGTCCGGGTCCAGGTACCCGTAGTTGCGGAAGTAGGCGGCCTCGAAGCGCCCGCCGGCGAGTTGGCCGATGTAGGCCGTCTGCTCGGCGGTGTCGATCTCTGCGGTGATGCCGACCTCGGACCAGATCTGCTTGAGGTACTGCATGATCTGCTGGTCCTCCAGGTTGGCCAGCCCCGAGAAGCGGAACGTCAGGTCCGTGGCTCCGGTCTCCTGCTTGTAGAGCTCGACCTCCTCGCGCGCCTTGGCCTGGTCGAAGTCGACGTAGCCGCTCTGGCTGTCGTCCATCACGAAGGCACCGGTGAGCGGGCTGGTCGCCGACACCAGCGTCTCGCCACCGCTGACGAGCTCCATGACGCCGTCGCGGTTCGTGGCGTAGGCGAGCGCCTTGCGGGCGTGCTCGTTCTCGAACGGGTTCGGTGCAGCGGCGGCGGGGTCCGACGCCGTGTTGAGCATGACGAAGGTGCGCTCCGAGCCCCAGTCGACGATGACGGTGTAGCTGCCCTTGAGCTCGGCGACGTCGGTGGCGCGCGTGGTCAGGATCATCTCGACGTCACCGGCGCGCAGCGCCTCCACCCGTTGCTTGGCGTCGACGATCGGACGGAACTCGATCTCCTCCAGGTGGGGCTTGCCCTCTTGCCAGTAGTCGTCGAACTTGGACACCAGCAGCGACTTGTCCTGCGTCCACGAGCTGAACTCGAACGGCCCGGTGCCGATCGGGCTGCTGGCACCCTTGTCCTCGCTGTCGAGCATCTCGTTGGCCATGATGAAGCCCGACGCGCCGGACAGGACGGTCGGGTACGCGGCCCACGGCACGTTCAGCTTGACCTCGACCGTCATGTCGTCGACGGCGACGGCCTCGTCGACCTTGTCGGACAGGGCCAGCGAGCTCAACGGCGCTTCCTTGGCGTAGAAGTTCAGGCTGCGAGCCACGACCTCGGCGTCGAGTGGCTCGCCGTTGTGGAAGGTCACGTCGGGGCGCACCTCGATGGTCCAGGAGGTGAAGTCGCCCGGGGTGGTCGGCTCGACCGACGTCGCCAGCACCGGTTCGAAGCTGCCGTCCACCGTCGTGTTCAGCAGGGGCTCGAGCATCGTCGGCCCGGCCATCTCGCCGGCGTCGGCCCACTGCGCCGTGCCCGGGTTCCAGCCGTTGGTCTCGGCGGTGAGGGCGACGGTCAGCTTCCCGCCGTCCTTGGGGGTGGCGTCCGGCTCCAGCTGGTTGACCTGTGTCGTCTGGCTCTGCCCGCCTCCGTCACCGCCGCCGCCGTCGTTGCCTCCGGCGGTCTCGCTCGAGCTGCAGGCGGCGAGCACGAGTCCGCCGCTGGCCGCCACCGCCGTGATCGCCAGCCATGGTCGCGATGCGCGTCCCGATCCCATCTTGGTCCCCCTCACATCCCGGGGCGTCGCCACGCCCGTCATCTGACACCACGTCAGATACCGAAGATGAAAGCACAACCGACGGACGGGTGCTCGCCGGGACAAGGCGGGAGACGGCGCTGGCGCAGGAGCGGTGTCAGGCGGTGACGCGCTCGGCCTCGGCCCGCAGGTACTCCTCGAGGCCCTCGACGACGGCACGCTCGACCTTGCCGCCGACCACGGGGAACCGCACCCGCACCTCGCCGGAGATCCGCCGGAGCGTCCCGCCGTCGGCGGCGGTGTGGAGGCGCTGGGCCGAGGCGCTGAAGCGGTCGGCGTAGTTGTCGGGGAGCAGGATCGACCGCGCCGAGCAGGTCGTGCGGTCCCACTCGGTCTCCTCCACCCAGGAGATCTTCGCCGGGTCGACGACCTTGGCGACGCCGGCGGACAGGACGCGGGTGAACCGGTAGTGGACCCGCATCGTGACCGTGTCGCCCCGCTCGGTCCGGTCCAGCACCCGGGGCTCGCCGACGTTGGGCAGCCCGTCGAGGCGGGCGTAGAAGTCGGGGTCGGTGTAGCAGGCGACCACCTCGTCGGGTGGGAGCGCCAGCTGCGAGGTCAGTTCGAAGCGCACGCCACCACGATGGCACTCGCGGTGTCGAGCAGATGACCGGCGCCGCCGGTCAGCGCCGCCACGGCGTCGCGGCCGGCCAGCCCGTCGCAGGCATCGAGCACGGCGCCCGCGGCCGCGACCTGCTGGCGCGCCGTCTCCAGCGCCGACTCGATCTGGCCGGAGGCTCGCACGATGGCACGGGCGCGGTGCATCTCGTCCTCGGTCAGCGGCCGTCCGAGCAGCGACCGCAGCTCGTCGGCCTCGGCGCCGCCGTCGGCGAGGGTGCGGATGACCGGCAGCGTGTAGACGCCCTCGATCAGGTCATGGCCGGCGGGCTTGCCGAGCTGCTCGTCCGTGGCGGCGAGATCCAAGATGTCGTCGACGATCTGGAACGCCATGCCGTAGCGCAGGCCGAACTCCGTGAAGGCGTCGATCCACGTGCGGTCGAGGCCGGCGGTGATGGCACCGATGCGGCTGGCGGTGCTGTAGAGCGACGCCGTCTTGCCGTCGATCGAGCGGAGGTACGCGTCCTCGGTGCGCCCGACGTCGTAGGTGTGCTGCAACTCGAGCACCTGGCCCTCGCAGAGGCGTCCGATGGTGCGGGCGAGCAGGCCGGCCACCTCGGTGCCGAGCGACGCGGCGATCTCCGACGCGCGCGCCAGCAGGTAGTCGCCGGCGAGGATGGCTTGGAGGTTGCCCCACTTGGCGTTGACGCTCTCGACCGTGCGTCGGGTGGTGGCCTCGTCCATCACGTCGTCGTGGTAGAGCGACCCGAGGTGGACGAGCTCGACCGACACGGCGCCCATGATCACGTCGTCGGGCACCGGGGCGAGCTCGACGGACGCGGATCCGGCGGCGCCGATGGCGAAGGCGGGTCGACCGCGCTTGCCGCCGGCTTCGATGAGGTGGCTGGCCACCTGCGTGAGGAAGGCGTCGTCGGCGACCACGCTGCGGCGGAGCGCGTCTTCGACGCGCTGGAGGTCGTCGGCGACCGTCGGCAGGACGAGGAGGGGGCTGGCGGGCACGGACTCACCCTAGGGCGGCCCCCCTGCGTTGACCCACTTGGCGCTGCAGCGCCGCAGGTCGGCGGGCCGGCGTGGTGGCGGCGCAGGAACTGCCCGCAGGCGTGGGTACACTCGGGGGACGTTCCCCACCCGCGGGAGGCAGTCCTTTGTTCGAACGTTTCACCGACCGGGCCCGTCGTGTCGTCGTGCTGGCGCAGGAAGAGGCGCGCCTGCTCAACCACAACTACATCGGCACGGAGCACATCCTGCTCGGTCTCATCCACGAGGGCGAAGGCGTCGCCGCCAAGGCCCTCGAATCGCTGGGCATCTCGCTCGAGGCGGTGCGGTCCCAGGTCGAGGAGATCATCGGCCAGGGCGGCTCGTCGCCCAGCGGCCACATCCCCTTCACCCCCCGTGCCAAGAAGGTCCTCGAGCTGTCGCTGCGCGAGGCGCTCCAGCTCGGCCACAACTACATCGGCACCGAGCACATCCTGCTGGGGCTGATCCGCGAGGGCGAGGGCGTGGCCGCGCAGGTGCTGGTCAAGCTCGGCGCCGATCTGTCACGGGTCCGCCAGCAGGTGATCCAGCTCCTGTCGGGCTACAGCGGTGGCGGCGCGCAGGGCGAGAAGGCCGGTGCCACGGCCGGTGGCTCCAGCCAGTCCGACCAGTCGCAGTCCGGCTCGTTGGTGCTCGACCAGTTCGGCCGCAACCTCACCCAGCTCGCCCGCGACAAGAAGCTCGATCCGGTCATCGGGCGTGAGCGCGAGACCGAGCGGGTCATGCAGATCCTGTCGCGCCGGCAGAAGAACAACCCGGTGCTCGTCGGTGAGCCCGGCGTCGGCAAGACCGCCATCGTCGAAGGGCTGGCGCAGTCCATCGCCGCGGGCGAGGTGCCGGACACGCTGTCGGGCAAGCAGCTCTACACGCTGGACCTCGGCGCGCTCGTGGCGGGTTCGCGCTACCGCGGCGACTTCGAGGAGCGCCTCAAGAAGGTGCTCAAGGAGATCAAGACCCGCGGCGACATCATCCTGTTCATCGACGAGATCCACACGCTGGTCGGTGCCGGTGCCGCCGAAGGCGCCATCGACGCCGCATCCATCCTCAAGCCGATGCTCGCTCGCGGTGAGCTCCAGACCATCGGAGCCACGACGCTCGAGGAGTACCGGAAGTATCTCGAAAAGGACTCTGCCCTGGAACGCCGGTTCCAGCCCATTCAGGTCGAGGAACCGTCGGTGTCCGACACCATCCAGATCCTGATGGGGCTCAAGGACCGGTATGAAGCGCACCACTCGGTCCGCTTCACCGATCAGGCCATCGTCTCGGCGGCCAACCTGGCTGACCGATACCTGGCCGACCGCTTCCTCCCCGACAAGGCGATCGACCTCATCGACGAGGCCGGCTCCCGGA
>JAGQTE010000227.1 GCA_020439175.1 Acidimicrobiales bacterium
ACCAACCACGAGCGGCCTGACCCACACGCAGGCCAACAGCCGGCGGGCGAACGGCGGACCAAGCGAACGGCGGTCGAACAGCGGAACGGCGGACCGAGGCGACGTGCGCAACCAGCGCACGACCTCCCCAAGTGATCCTTGACAACTGAAGAGCAGCCGACGCATCGACGGTCGATGCCGCCAGAGTGGGGTCATGGCAACCACCGCTCCGTTCTGGCGGCTCCCCGGGCCGGCGGGTCCGGCACCGGAGCCGTGGACGGCCCGGGCGCTCGCCCTCGCCGAAGCGCTCCAGCGATCGTTCGCCGTGCCCGGCGTCGCCGGCGCCTACCGCGAAGCGGTGCCGGCGGCGGAGCGGCCCTACGCCTTCCTGTGGCCGTGGTCGCAGGTGCTGGCGGCGGGGCTCGAGCTGATCGAGCTCGGTGCCGGGCTCGGCTCGCCGCTCGACGTGGGCGAGCTGCTCGACCCCGGCCTGGCGGCGTACCGGGACGACCGACTCCGCCCACCCGGGTACGCCTCGTACGTGCTGCGCCCGCTCGGAGGAGGCGGCGATGCCTTCTACGACGACAACGCCTGGATCGGCCTGGCGCTCGTCACCGCTCATCGGCTGCTCGGCGACGACGGCCTGCGCCTGCAAGCGGAGGAGGTCCTGGCCTTCGTCCTCAGCGGCTGGGACCACGACGATCGTCACCCGGCACCGGGTGGCGTGTTCTGGACCCGGGCGCCGTGGAGCGACGACCGCAACACGGTGTCGAACGCACCGACGGCGCAGCTGGCGCTCGGTCTGCACGAGCTGACCGATCATCCCGCGCTCCTCGCCTGGGCGCAGACCCTGCTGGCCTGGACCCGGACCCACCTGCGCGACCCCGACGACGGCTTGTACTGGGATCACATCGACCTGCGCGGCACCATCGAGCGCACCAAGTGGAGCTACAACCAGGGATCGGTCCTCGGCGGCGAGCTGCTCCTGGCCCGCGCCCTCGCCGACGCCGACGCCGGCCAGGCTGCCGTCCATTGGGAAGAGGCCGAGCGCCTCGGCCGGGCCATCCTCGATCGATACCGCTCCCCTGCCACGCCCTGGGCGGCGCAGGGCCTGCCGTTCAACGCCGTGTGCGCCCGCAACCTCGTCGCCCTGGCGCACGAGACCGTCGACGAGGCCCTGGCGAGGTCATGCCGCGACGCCGTCCTCGCCATCGCCGACGACGCATGGCACCGCTGCCGTGCGGACGACGACCTGGTGCGCAAGCCCGAGCAGCCCCGGACCACCGAGCTGATCGACCAGGCCGCGCTCGTCCGACTCCAGGCGCTGGCCGGCCTGGCGACCGTCGAGCAGCCCGTCAGGCCGTCGGCGCAGCCATGACGATGTCGCCGGTCGGCTGGGGCGAACCGCCCGATGGCTCGATCGTCACGGCCAGCACGTCGGCGTCGTCGACCGGCGGCACGAACGTGCTGCCGACCGTGCCCTGGGCGTCCGGGACGAACAGGGTTGCCGGGTGCTTCACCTCGCCGGCGACGAACCACAGCTCATAGGTGGACCCGTCGCCGGGCTGGCGCAGGTCGCCCGCCACCACCGCGGCGCGGTGCTCCTGACGGGACCACACCACCTGCGCCGTGCTGCCGTCCTCGCCCACCAGCTCGTAGGTCTGCGCGTCGGGCGCCGCCAGCACCGCCGCCAGATCGTCGGCAGAGGGTTCGCGGCCCAGCGTCAACACCGCCACGGCGGCGACCACCAACGCCACCACTGCGGCGGCCGCCAACCAGCGCCGCGTCGTGGCCGGCGGTCGAGCGGAACCGCCGTGCGTGCCGGACGCATCGGCGGCGGCGGGCGCGTCGGCTCGTCCGTCTCCAGACCGCACGATCGGCGGGTCCTGGCGCACGGCACGGATCTCGGCCAGCACGTTCGCCCGCAAGCCGGCGGGCGGGGGCACCGCCACATCCGCCGCCAGCAGCGCCGTCGTCTCGGCGAACCCGTCGAGCTCGCGCCGGCAGGCCCCGCAGTCGACCAGGTGCCGATCGAAGTCGGCCCGCTCGTCGGCGTCCACGGCATCGAGGGCGACGACGCCGGTGCTCAGGTGGATCTCGGCAGTCATGCCATCACCTCCAGCGCGTCCCGCAGGCGGATCATCCCGTCGCGGATGCGTGTCTTGACCGTCCCCAGCGGCACGTCGAGCAGCGCCGCCACCTCCGGGTAGGTGTACCCGCCGTAGTACGCCAGCTCGATCGCCTGGCGCTGCAGGTCGGTCAGCTCGGCCAACGCCGACTGCACCGCCGAGGTCGTCGACGACCGTTCGACCGCCGCCAGCAGCTCGGCATCGGCGGCATCGGCGGAGCCGACCTCCGGGTCGCGGCGGGCGTGGCGTTCGGTCCGATCCCGGTGCGCCTGCTCAGCGCGCACCCGATCGACCGCCCGGCGGTGCGCCAGGGTCGACAACCAGGCCGCCACCGACCCGCGCTCGGCGTCGAAGCGGGCCGCCGTCCGCCACACCTCGACGAACACCTCCTGGCTCACCTCTTCGCTGTGGTCCGGGTCGCGCAGGACGCGGCGGATGATCCCGTAGACCGTGGGCGCGAACGCGTCGAAGAGCTCGGCGAACGCCCCCTCGTCGCCACGGGCCACGCGCTGCACGACGGCAGCCGCGCCGTCGCCGGCCGCCACCAGGCGCAGCGGCGCCGGCGTGTCCTGCGGGTCCGAGGTGCTCATCGCAGCACCGTTCGGAGACCTGATCCCCCCGGATTGGTCACCCGTCACACCGTAGGCCTTCCACCAATCCGCCGGTCGGACGGCGCCGAAGACCCATCGCTCACGACCGGAACCAAGGAGCACCACCGTGACCTCTTCCCGCACCACCCGAGCCGCCGCCGTCGGCCTCGCCCTCGGCTTCGCCGCCGCCGGCGTCGGCTGCAGCAGCACGTCGACCGACACCACCGGCTCGACCGGCACCAGCGCCATGTCCGCCGACACCACCGGACGCACCGCCGGCACCGCTGCCGGCACCACGCCCGGCTCGGCTGTCGCCATGGCGGCGACGGCGACGCCCGCCGCCGAGCTGCGCGCCACGATGACCGACCTGCTCGTCAGTCACGTGTACCTGGCGGGCATCGCGCTCCAGACCGCCGTGCAGACCGGCCCGACGTCGCCGCAGACCGCCGCCGCCACCGAGGCGCTCGACCAGAACTCGATGCAGATCGCCGATGCTGTCGGCTCCGTCTACGGCCCGGAGGCCGGCGACCAGTTCCTCGAGCTGTGGCGCAAGCACATCGGGTTCTTCGTCGACTACACGGTCGCCAAGGCCTCCGGCGACGACGAGGCGGCGAACATCGCCAAGACCGCCCTCGACGGGTACCTCCTCGACCTCGGCGCCTTCCTCGCCGCCGCCAACCCCAACCTCACCGAGGACGGCGTCGCCGAGGCCCTCGTCCCCCACGTCGACACCCTCTTCGCTGCCATCGACCTGATGGTGGCCAAGGACCCGACGGCGCCGTCGGCGCTGCGCCAGGCCGCCGCCGCCATGCCACCCATCGCCGCCGTGCTGACCGACGCCATCGTCACCCAGCAGGAGCTCGAGGGCGCCGCCGACGGTGACGCCGCCGGGCTCCGCGCCGGGCTCACCACCCTGCTCGACGAGCACGTCTACCTCGCCGGCATCCTCGTGGTCACGGCGCTGGCCACCAGCCCCGACTCGCCCGAGGCCACGGCGGCCGCCGCGGCTCTCGACGAGAACTCGGTCGCCTTCGCCGACGCCGTCGGCACCATCTACGGCCCCGAGGCCGGTGACCAGTTCCTCGAGCTGTGGCGCAAGCACATCGGGTTCTTCGTCGACTACACGGTCGCCCGGGCCACGGGTGACGACGAGGCGGCGAACATCGCCAAGACCGGGCTCAACGGCTACTTCCTCGACCTCGGCGCCTTCCTCGCCGCCGCCAACCCCAACCTCACCGAGGACGGCGTCGCCGAGGCCCTCGTCCCGCACGCCGAGACGTTGTTCGCCACCATCGACCTCGCCGCCGCCGGCGACGCAGGCACCTACGACGCCCTCCGCCAGGCCGCCGGTGCCATGCCGCCGATCGCCGCCGCGCTCGCCGGCGCCATCGCCACCCAGCAGGACATGCAGTGAGGTCGAGCACCTCGCTCGGCGTCCTCGCCGCGGCGGCGGCCGTGACCCTCGCCGGGTGCGGCGGGCACGCGCCGACCGCCGCCGGCGACGGCGACCAAGCCGGGCGTGCCGATCACGCGGATCACGCCGGTCATGCGGATCACGGCGGGCACGCCGGGCACGTGTTCGGTGCGCCGGGTGATCCCGGCCCCGATCCCGCGGCACAGGCGGCGGCGCCGCTGGGAGCCGTCCAGGTCAGCGTCGGCGCGGCACCGCACGCGCTGGCGCTGGCCGGCGGCAGCCTGTGGGTCGCCGACCGCGACGCCGGCACGCTGACGCCGCTCGATCCGACCACCCTCGAGCGGCGCGGCGAGTCG
>JAGQTE010000228.1 GCA_020439175.1 Acidimicrobiales bacterium
CACCCCGACCCCGGCGGCGCCGGCGGGCGTGCCGAACAGCTCGTAGGCCTCGATCACCTCGAGGCCCTTGTTCATCAGCGTGGACGAGTCGACCGTGATCTTCGGCCCCATCGTCCAAGTGGGGTGGTCGAGGGCGTCGGCCACGGTCACGTGCGACAGCTCGTCGGCCGAGCGGCCGCGAAACGGGCCGCCGCTGGCGGTGAGCACCAGGCGCGCCACGCGGTCGGCGGCGACGCCGCGCAGGCACATGTGGATGGCGCCGTGCTCGGAGTCGACCGGCACCAGCTCGGCACCGGGTGTGGCGCGCGCCGCCTGGACGACGGGACCGCCGGCGACGAGCGACTCCTTGTTGGCCAGCGCCAGCCGCCTGCCGGCGTCGAGCGCCGCCATGGTGACCGGCAGTCCGGCGAAGCCGACGACAGCGTTGAGCACGACGTCGGCGTCCGGGGCGAGGCTGGCGAGCGCGCCGTCGCCGGCGCGCACCTCGCAGAACGGGAGCGCGTCCTCGAGCCGGGCGACGGTGGCGCGGTCGTCGCGGGCGACGGCGACCACGACCGGACGCACCGCCCGGGCCTGGGCGATCAGCGTGTCGAGGTCACCCCCGCCGGCGCCGAGACCCGTCACGACGTAGGCACCGTCGGCCGCCGCCACCACGTCGAGGGCCTGGCGTCCGATCGACCCGGTGCTGCCGGCGATGGCGAGGCGTGCCGGCGCGGTGGGCGTCGGCGCGGGCGCGCTCACGACGCCACCGCCCGACGCTCGGCGTAGCAGGTGGCGTACAGCGCCACGGCGTGTGCCGGGACGTCGACGCCGCGCCGCGCCAGGAGCGCTCCCACCTCGTCGGCGGTGCGGCCCTCGTCGAGCCAGCCGTGGATGGCGCCGAGGTTGCGGCGCACGTCGCCCCAGTAGCGGTAGCTGCGCCGACTCACGACGCCACCTCCCCATCGGCGACGCGGCGGCGGATCTCGTCGATGCGCACCTGCGCACCGTTGGCGTCGGCGCCCTGATCAGCCAAGAGCGCGGCCCGATCGGCCTCGGCGGCCGCCACCGCCGAGCGGTCGGCACGGGCCTGCGCCGCGGCGACACCTTCGGTGTGCACCACCTGGGCCCACGACACCAGGGCGTCGACCATCTCGTCCTCGCGCACCACGGCCACCACCTCGCCGCGCACGAACAGGTGGCCGCGACCGCGGCCGGCGGCGATGCCGAGATCGGCCTCGCGCGCCTCGCCCGGCCCGTTGACGACGCAGCCCATCACCGCCACCTGGATCGGGATCTGCAGGTCCTCGAGGGCGGCGCGCGCGGCGTCGGCCACCCCGATGACGTCGACCTCGGCGCGGCCGCACGACGGGCAGGCGATCAGGTCGAGGCCGGTGCGCTCGCGCAGCCCGAGCACCTCGAGCAGCTGGCGACCGGCGCGGGCCTCCTCGACCGGGTCGGCGGTGAGCGAGTAGCGGATGGTGTCGCCGATGCCCTCGGCGAGCAGGGTGCCGATGCCGAGGGTGGCCTTCAGCAGCCCGCCCGGCGGCGGGCCGGCCTCGGTGACGCCGAGGTGCAGCGGGTGGTCGACGGTGTCGGCGAGCAGCCGGTACGCCTCGATCATCAGCGGCACGTCGGACGCCTTCACCGAGATCTTCACGTCGTCGAAGCCGACCTCGGCGAAGTAGCCGAGCTCGATCTGCACCGAGGCGACCATCGCCTCGGGCGTGACCCGATCGCCGTGGGCGGCGTACAGCGACGGGTCGAGCGAGCCACCGTTGACGCCGATGCGGATGGGGATCCGACGGTCGGCGCACTCGCGGGCCACCGTGCGGATGTCGTCGGGCTTGCGGATGTTGCCCGGGTTCAGCCGCAGGCACTGCACGCCGGCCTCGAGCGCGGCGAGCGCCATCCGGTGGTTGTGGTGGATGTCGGCGACGATCGGCAGCGGCGAGCGCGGCACGATCTGGGCCAGACCGGCGGCGGCGTCGACGGAGTTGCAGGTGCAGCGCACGATGTCGGCGCCGGCGGCGGCCAGGGCGTAGATCTGCCCGAGCGTCCCCTCGACGTAGGCGGTCTTGGTCGTCGTCATCGACTGCACGCTGATCGGCGCGCCGCCGCCGACCGGCACGTCGCCGACCATGACCTGGCGCGTGGCGCGCCGGGCGAAGCGGTCCGACGACGTCGGAGGTGCCGGATCGGCGGCGGGCGGGGTGAGCAGGTCGGTCATCGCAGCTCCTCGGGGCGGATCGTGCCGTCCTCGAGCCACAGGACTCGGTCGGCGATCGGGGTCAGGCGGTCGTCGTGGGTGACGATCAGGCAGGTGCGCCGGTCCTCGTCGGCGAGGCGGCGCAGCAGGTCGGCCACCTCACGGCCGTGGACGGCGTCGAGGTTGGCGGTGGGCTCGTCGGCGAGCACCAGGGGCGGGTCGTTGGCGAGCGCCCGGGCGATGGCGACGCGCTGGCGCTCGCCACCCGACAACTGCCCGGGCCGGAAGTCGAGCCGGTGGCCGAGGCCGACCCGCTCGAGCAGTTCGTGGGCGCGCGCCGTGGCGCGCCGGCCCCGCACGCCGACGAGGTTGCAGGCCAGGGCGACGTTCTCGGTGGCGCTGAGGGCGTCGAGCAGGTTGAAGTCCTGGAAGACGAAGCCGAGATGGCTGGCACGCAACGCCGGCAGCTTGCGCTCGGGCAGCGCCGTCACGGCCGTGCCGCCGAGGTGCAGGGTGCCGCCGGTCGGGCGCAGCATGGCGCCGAGCAGGAGCAGCAGCGTCGTCTTGCCGCTGCCCGACGGCCCCATGACCAGCACGATCTCGCCCTCGGCGACCTCGAAGCTGACGTCGCGCACGGCGCTGACGGCCAGCTCCCCCTCGCCGTACACCTTGGTGAGCCCCCGCGCTCGCA
>JAGQTE010000229.1 GCA_020439175.1 Acidimicrobiales bacterium
AGGGGCCGACCGTCGAGGGGCTGCTGGCGTCGATGGACGAGGCCGGCATCCAGACGGGGATCCTCACGGCCGGGCTGAGCGACCCGGAGCGGGCGCACCGCCGGGGCGGCTTCGCCGCCGAGGACTTCCTGGCGATCGCCGACGAGCACCCCGGGCGGTTCCTGGTGTCGGCGGCGGTCGACAAGGCCGCCAAGCCGACCGCCAACGTGCGGCGCCTGCGTGAGCTGGCCCAGCACCCGGCCTTCGTGCTGGCGCGGGTGACGCCGCTGGTCGAGCAGCACGACCTGAACCACCGGCTCTACTACCCGGTGTACGCCGCGGCGGAGGAGCTCGAGATCCCGATGTCGATCAACGTCGGCATCCCCGGGCCGCAGGTGCGGTCACGCTGCCAGGACCCGGTGCTGCTGGAGGACGTGCTGATCGACTTCCCGCACCTGACGGTGATCGGCGCCCACATGGGCCACCCCTACGAGTCGCTGCTGATCACCTACATGCTCAAGTGGCCGAAGCTGCACCTGATGACCTCCGCCTACCTGGCGACCTACATGGACGAGGCGATGGTGCGCTTCATGGACTCGTCGCGGGGCCGGGGCCGGCTGCTGTTCGCCTCGGACCATCCGGTGATCCCGGCGGGCAAGGCCCTCGACGCCGCCCGGGCGCTGCCGCTGTCGGACGAGGGCATGGCCGAGTACCTCGGCGGCGCCGCCGCCCGCATCTTCGACCTCTAACCCGGTCGGGCGGCGGGTCGGTCGGGTCGGCCGGTGTCGGGTCGGTCGGTCGGCGGGGTCGGGTCGTTCCCTCGTTCTTGTGGTGCTGAACCGCGAGTACGCGGGTGGGCACCACAAAGTCGTGACGGGTTCGACGCGTTCTGCCTTCTGCGTACGTGCCGTACGGGGAGCCGCTGCGCTGCTCTACTCAGTGGGGCCGGATGGGAAGGAGGTCGATGCCCGAGCACGACGACGCGAGCTTCGAGGCGTTCTTCACCGTGGCGGAGCCGCGCCTGCGTCGCGCCCTCGTCGCCGCCTTCGGCACGACCGTCGGCCGCGAGGCGGCCATCGATGCGCTGGCCTATGGGTGGGAGCACTGGGAGCGGGTGGCCGCCATGGCGAACCCGGTCGGCTACCTGTACCGCGTCGGGCAGTCGAGCGTGCGGACGCGGGCCGAGGGCCGTTGGCGCAGCGAAGCGGTCGTGGCCGAGGCGTCCTGGTTCGAGCCCGCCTTGCCGTCGGCGCTGGCGGACCTGTCGGAGCGAGAGCGTCAGGCCGTCGTGTTGGTCGACGGGTTCGGCTGGACGTTGCGAGAGGTCGCCGAGGTGGCTGGCGTCGCCGTGTCGTCCGTGCAGTCGTATCGAGATCGAGGCCTGGAGAAGCTCCGGGCCGCGTTGGGGGTGACCGAAGATGCGTGACCTCGAGACCCAGCTGCGGCGCCTCGTCGATGACGGCGCCCCGCCGATCTCGATCGATGCGGTGCGCGGCGGACGCGGGAATCGACCGGTCGAGGTGCCGGCGCGTGCGGCGCCGGGTCGGTGGCCCGTGCTCGCAGGCGTTGCGGCCGCGCTCTGCATCGTGCTGGCAGGCATCGGTCTCGGTTGGACGGCGGCTCGCGACGATGTCGGCGACGGTCGCACCGTCGACGTCGGACCGACCAGCGTGTCGACATCGACCACGTCCAGGCCGTGGGGATGGCTCGCAGGCGAGGCGGGGCTCGGTCGTCGCCTCACGCCGACGCGAGCTGAGCTCCCGGCCTTCCCGCCGACCGCCGAACTGGAGGACGCGGCGGCAGAGGTGCCGCCGGAGCGCCGGCGCCTCTTCGGCGTCGACGACGCCGGGAACATCCTGGGGTGGTTGACCGACGACCCGCGCAGCAACGTCCAACCGGTCTTCGCCCCGAACGGCTCGCTGCTGGGCATCTACATCAGCGGGCTCGGCATCGTGGAACGTGACGCCTACGACGACCCGGCGTTCGACAGCGAAGCGGCGGCCCGGATCAAGTGGGGCGAGGCCGAGTACCGCGAGCGCCTGCAGGCGAAGGGGGACGCTGCCCGGCCGGATGACGGATCGTCGCCCTCCCCAGCGAGCGTCGAGGTGCCCGATGGCTGGTCGGCGCTCGACATCGGTGCGGTGCGGTTCGCCGTGCCGGCGGACTGGGAGGTGTCGGACGGTCGGACGTCGTCGTGCGCATCCCCGGACGTCGGCCTGGTCGTCGTCATTCCCGACGCGCCCGTGCCGCCTGATGACGGTTCCCCATGCACGCCGGCGGCCCCTGCGTCGACCGTGATCTTCGAGCCGGCGACGCCGCCGTCACCACCGCAGACGGTGACCATGCTCGGGACCGTGCCCGCGGTGCGGGTTGCGGAACCGTCGTGTCCGGACTGCACGGCGACCTTCCGGATCAGCGACACGCTGCAGGTACGGGCCACGGGTCCGGACGGCGCCCGTGTCCTCGAGACCTTCGCACCGGGCGGTGGGGAGCTCGTGCGTCGAGACGCCGTGGCGGCGAGCACGGAGGGGTGGACCACCATCGAGCTCGACGGCCTCAAGCTCGACGTACCGCCAGGGTGGGAGCGCGTCGACCTGGAGCAGTCGTACTGGTCCCTGCCCAACTCGGCCGGCGGGCGCACCAACCCGGGCGAGTGCGGCGGTGCCATGTTCCAAGCGGGAAGCGCGTACGTCGGCGCATCGCCCATCGTGCCGATGTGCCCGTACACGGGTCGCGAGTCGCTCGACGTGCTGACGCCGAATGACGGCGTCTGGATCCGTCGGGCCGACGCGACGACGGGCGACCTCGGCGCTCCCGTCGTCTCCGGCATCGTCGGGGATCTCGAGGTGACGCTCCTCGGCGTCGACCCGTCACACCGGTCCATGCCGCTGCCCGTGCTCGACCTCGAGGTACGGCACGGCGGCACGACCTTCTGGGTCACCGTCGGGGTGGGAGCGGACCCCGTGGTCGCCCGGGCCGTCCTCGAGTCTCTGCGAGCGAGCTGAACCGCGCCTCACGGCCTACGGCGCGGGCTGACCTGCGGTCCGGCGCCCGTTCCCATCGAGGTCCCGCGGCCCGTCCGCTCCTTCGTTGTTGTGGTGCTGGGCCGCGAATGCGCGGGTGGGCACCA
>JAGQTE010000230.1 GCA_020439175.1 Acidimicrobiales bacterium
TCGATCCGAGCTGCCCGTGGACACCGACCGCATCCGGAACTTCTGCATCATCGCCCACATCGACCACGGCAAGAGCACGTTGGCCGACCGGATGCTCGAGCTGTGCGGCGCGGTCGACCCCCGCGACATGCGGGCGCAGTACCTCGACTCGATGGACCTCGAGCGCGAGCGCGGCATCACGATCAAGCTCCAGAGCGTCCGGCTGACGTGGCGCGACCACACGCTGCACCTGATCGACACGCCCGGCCACGTCGACTTCGGCTACGAGGTCTCCCGCTCGCTGGCGGCGTGCGAGGGGGCGCTGCTCGTCGTGGACGCCAGCCAGGGGATCGAGGCGCAGACGCTCGCCAATTGCTACCTGGCGCTCGAGCACGACCTCGAGATCGTGGCGGCGCTCAACAAGATCGACCTGCCGGCGGCCGACCCCGAGCGCTACGCCGCCGAGATCGAGCAGGTGCTGGGCATCCCGGGCGACGAGATCCTGCGCATCAGCGCCAAGACCGGCGAGGGGGTGGAAGCGCTGCTCGACCAGGTCGTCGCCACCGTGCCGGCGCCCACCGGTGACGCCGATGCCCCGTTGCAGGGGTTGATCTTCGACTCGCACTACGACCAGTACCGCGGCGTGATCAGCTCGATCCGCGTCGTCAACGGCACGATGCGCTCCGGCGCCAAGCTGCGCTTCGTGCAGGCCCACGCCACCCACGACGCCGAGGAGATCGGCGTGCGCCTCCCGGCGAACACGCCCGTCGGGACGCTCGGCCCCGGTGAGGTCGGCTACCTGATCGCCGGCATCAAGGACGTGGGGGAGGCCCGCGCCGGCGAGACGGTCACCAACGCCGCCGAGCCCGGCGAGGAGTTGGCCGGCTACCGGGAGCCCAAGCCGATGGTCTTCTGCGGGCTGTACCCGATCGAAGGCGACGAGTACCCGGTGCTGCGCGAGGCCCTCGAGAAGCTGCGCCTCAACGACTCCAGCTTCACCTTCGAGCCCGAGACGTCGGGGGCGCTCGGCTTCGGCTTCCGCTGCGGGTTCCTGGGCCTGCTGCACATGGAGATCATCCGCGAGCGGCTCGAGCGCGAGTTCAACCTCAGCCTCATCGCCACGGCGCCGTCGGTCGAGTACCGGGTGACCACCACCGCCGGCGACGAGGTCGTCGTCGACAACCCGTCGGAGCTCCCACCGGCGGCGGAGATCGAGCGCATCGAGGAGCCGTGGCTGCGCTGCACGATCCTCACGCCGACGACCTACACCGGCACCATCATGGAGCTGTGCCAGGCCCGTCGAGGCGAGATGCGCACCATGGAGTACCTCTCGCCCGAGCGCATGGAGCTGCACTACCGGCTGCCGCTGGCCGAGGTGGTCGTGGACTTCTTCGACCAGCTCAAGAGCCGCTCGCAGGGGTACGCCAGCCTGGACTACGAGCCCGACGGCTACGCCGCGTCGAACCTCGCCAAGGTCGACATCCTGCTCAACAGCGTTCCGGTCGACGCCTTCTCGACCATCGTGCACAAGGACAAGGCCTACGACTACGGCCGGCGCATGAGCGAGAAGCTGCGGGAGCTGATCCCGCGCCAGATGTTCGACGTGCCCATCCAGGCGGCCATCGGCGGGCGCATCATCGCCCGCGAGACGGTCAAGGCCAAGCGCAAGGACGTGCTGGCCAAGTGCTACGGCGGCGACATCACCCGCAAGCGCAAGCTGCTCGAGAAGCAGAAGGAGGGCAAGAAGCGGATGAAGAACATCGGCCGCGTCGAAGTGCCCCAGGAAGCGTTCATCTCGGCGCTGCGCCTCGAGGACTGACCCGCACGGCAGGTCCGAGCCCCGTCAGCCGACGCCTGCCACGGCCTCGCCGAGGGCGTCGGCCCACAGGCGGGCGACCGTGCCGAGGTCGAAGCGTGCGATGCAGCGCTGGCGTGCCGCAGCGCCGAAGGCGGCCCGGGTCGCCGGCGGCGCATCCAGCAGGTCGGCCACCGCCGCCACGAAGGCCGACCGGTCGTCGGCGTCGACGAGGCGTCCGGTCTGGGCGTCGACGACGATCTCCGGCACGGCGCCGACGCGCGTCGCCACCACCGGCCGGGCGCTGAGGCCCGCCTCGATCAACGTGCCCGGCATGGACTCGGTCGCCGACGCCAGCACCACGACGTCGGCGGCGGCGTAGACGGGACGGACGTCGTCGACCTGGCCGAGCAGCACCGCCGTGTCGTCGGCGGCACGGCGGACGGCGTCGCGCTCGGGGCCGTCACCGGCGACGAGCAGGCGGGCTCCTGCTGCCGTCGCCGCCTCGATCGTCCACGCCACGCGCTTCTCCGGCGCCAGGCTGCCGACCGTCGCCACGACCCGGTCGTGCTCGGTGAGACCGAACCGGGCGCGCGCCGCCGCCCGGGCGGGCTCGGTCGCCGGGGCGAACCAGTCGCCCGGGAACCCGTTGGGGATGACCCGGACCCGATCCGGCGGGACGCGCAGGTGGTCGGTCACCGCGGCGGCGGTGGCGTCGGCGAGGGCCACGACCAACCGGGCGCGCCGCAGCGCCGCCGCCACCCGCACCCGCCGGGGGAGCGACACCGCCCACACGGTCGGGTCGCTCACCTGGCGGTACACGAACGGGCGGCGCCGGCCGCCGCCGGCGATGGCGCACGCCAGCAAGGTCGAGCTGCCGTGGGCGACGGTGATGTCGTGCTCGAACATGGCCCGACGCAACGCCCGCAACGTCGCCGGCGACCAGCGGCCCTGCATCCTGTGGTGCTCACCCGGCATGGCCCGGCCCAACACCACAACATCGAGGCCTCCCGGCGCCGTGCCGGCCGTGAGCGCCACGACGGTGTCGGTGTGTCCCAGCACGTCGAGCGCGCGTGCCAGGTGCGTGGCGAAGACCTGGGCCCCGCGCCGGTCGGTGTCGGTGATCAGGTGCAGGATGCGCACGGTGCCGGCTCAGAACAGCTCGACGTCGCCGAGCGCCAGGTCGAGGTCGGCGAGCACGGGTGCCGGCGCGTCGCCGACGGTGCGCCACGTCAGGATCGGCCCTTGGTTGGGCAGCGGTGCGAACCCGGCCGTGGCGGGCAGCCGGCGACCGGCCCACACGAGGTAGTCGGCGCCGGTGCGCCGCCGCACGTCCGCCAGCAGACGCCGGGTCCGCGCCGGGTCGTCGCCCGGCACCAGCAGCTCGCAGATCGTGGCCTCGCGGGCTGCGCCCCGTCGCCGGACGCGGAACACGACCAGGCCGTCGCCGGCGTCGCGTGCCACGGTGACGACGCGGTAGTGCAGGGGGGCGAAGCCGTACCGCCAGGCCAGGTGCTCCGGGCTCCGGTCGGTGACGACCCCGTGCGACGGCGTCGTGCGTAGCAGATCGGCGACGGCGCCGGTGTCGGCGAGCACCTCGGGCGCCGGCCGCCCGGCGTCGACGGCTTCCGACCA
>JAGQTE010000231.1 GCA_020439175.1 Acidimicrobiales bacterium
CGCTCCAGCGTGCGTCGGGGTCGAGCCTGAAGTAGATCGTCCGCTGGTCCGCCTGCACCGACCAGTGCGTCGCCATCCACGGCATGAAGCGGTCGCTCACCGGGTGCCGCCGCACGAACCGGAACCGGGGATCGGCGTCGAGCTGGCGCAGGTTGTCGAGGTTGCCGGCGTAGGTGAGGGCGTCGAACACCACCACCGAGTCGTCGGTGTTGGCCAGGAGCCAGTGGACGTAGTTCGAACCGATGAACCCGGCGCCGCCGGTCACGAAGAGCTGCATAACGCGCCATTCTCGTCCATGGGGTCACCTCCAGGGCAATGCCGCCGATGAGTCCGGCGTGGAGGACTTCTTCGGCAACCCGATCGACGACCGGGACCGCCGACCCACCGACCCCGTGCCGTGCCCGATCTGCGGCGAACCGTGCGCCACCCGTGACGCGCTGGCGGCGCACGCCCGGTTCCTGCACGGGCTCGACGATCGGGCGCTGTTCGGGCGGGCCGCGTCCGACCGCCCCGCCCGGCTGCGGCGCTGGTTCGACAGCCTGGGGTTCCTGCCGCTGTGGTTCGTGCTCCCGCTCAACGTCGGGCTCGTCGTGCTGGTGTGGATGAGCGTGCGCGACCCGTTCTTCGACTTCACCAGCGGCCTGCTGGTGCGCCTGGCGCTGTTGCCCGCCATCCTGCTGCTCGTGGCGCGCGTGGCCAGCACCAAGCCGCGCCTGTGACGATCAGGTGCGCAGCGCGGCGTGCGGCCGCCACTGCGGTTCGAGGTCGGCACGTCGCGGGTTGGCCTGATCCCGTCCGGACAGGACCGGATCGGTGACACCCCAGTCGGCGTCGATCTCGGGATCGTCCCAGGCGACGCCGAGCTCGTCGGCGGCGTTGTAGTACCCGTCGACCAGGTAGGTGATCGTCATGTCGGTCAGCGCCGCGAAGCCGTGCGCCACCCCCGGCGGGATGTACACCCCCCGATGCGAATGCGTCCCGTCGGCCTGCCGACCGAGGTCGAGCGTGAGGGTCGCCCCGTCGGTGGCCCCACCGGCACGCAGGTCGTGCAGGACGACCCGCGCCGTGCCGAACGGCACGTACCAGTAGTCCGCCTGGTGCAGGTGGTAGTGCAGCCCGACGATGGCGCCGGCCTGCCGGTCGGCCCGGTTGCCCTGGATCATCTCGCGCCCGTTGGGGAACCACTCCCGCCGGTAGGTCTCGACGAAGATGCCGCGCTCGTCGCCATGGACCGCCGGGTCCACGACGTACACGCCGGCGATCACCTCGGACGGGGTCACGGTCGCCATGTCATCACACCTCCACGCGTGAGTGGTCACCCAGCATCAGCCGCAGCGCCTTGGGACGCACGCCGGAGCGCTCGACCGACGCGTCGCGGCCGATCAGCGAGTCGACGACGCGCTCGACGCCGGCGATGCGGCTGCCCTCGAGGACGACCGAGTGCTCGATCTCGGCCTCGACGACCTCGCATCCGGCGGCGATCGACGTGAACGGACCGATGTAGCTGTCGGCCACGACCGTGCCGGCCCCGATGATCGCCGGGCCGCGCACGGTCGAGCGCACGACCGATGCACCCACCTCGATCACGACTCGGCCGTCGAGGCGCGACTCGCCGTCGACCGAGCCGTGCACCGCAGGCTCGAGCGTCTCGAGCACCAGGCGGTTGCAGTCGAGCAACGGGTCCTTCTTGCCGGTGTCGATCCACCAGCCGGCCAGCACCTCGTGGCGCACCCGGTGACCGGCGTCGATGAGCCACTGGATGGCGTCGGTGATCTCGAGCTCGCCGCGCGGCGACGGTTCGATCGCCCGCACGGCGTCATGGATGTGGCGATCGAACAGGTACACGCCCACCAGCGCCAGGTTCGACGGTGGCACCGACGGCTTCTCGACGAGCCGGACCACCTCGCCGTCGGGACCGAGCTCGGCGACGCCGAACTGGCGCGGGTCGTCCACCTCGGCCAGCAGGATCTGTGCGGCCGCACCGTCGGTGCGGTCGTCGAAGCGCTCGACGAACTCGGTCAGGCCCTGCTCGAGCATGTTGTCGCCGAGGTACATGACGAAGGCGTCGTCGCCGAGGAACTCCTGGGCGATCAGCACGCAGTGCGCCAGCCCGAGCGGCGCCTCCTGGGGCAGGTACGTCACCGACGCCCCGAGCGCCGAACCGTCGCCGACGGCGGCGCGGATCTCGTCGCCCGTCTCACCGATGACGATGCCGATGTCGGTGATGCCGGCGACCACCATGTCCTCGATGCCGTAGAACAGGATCGGCTTGTTGGCGATCGGGACGAGCTGCTTGGCAGACGTGTGGGTGATCGGCCGCAGCCGTGTGCCGGCACCGCCGGAGAGGATGAGGCCCTTCATGGAGGCGCCAGTCTGGCAGCGTCAGCCTGCTGCGGCCACCTGCCAGCTCGTGACGAGCTGACCGGACGCGTCGACGTAGACGACCTCGAGGCGGCCGTCGGCGTTCGTGGCGGCGGCGATGCGGCGCCCGGTGGCCCCCGCCACGGTGGCCGGCGCACCCCACCCGCCGTTGGGCACGTTCTGGCGCACCTGCGTCACGGTGCCGCCGAACCAGCTCTGGGCGAACACGCTCTGCTTGCCCGCCTTGTCCAGGACCACCGACGGCGTGTTGGCGAAGTAGCCGGTGACCGCACCGAACGGTGCGAAGCCGCCGGCGCCGGGCGCCGTCTGCCAGCTGTTGACCAGGAGCGCGAACGGTCCGACGGCGAACACCTCGAGCCGACCGTCGGCGTTGCGACCCACGATGGGACTGGCCGTCGACGGGAACGGGCCGCCCATCACGTCGAACGGTGCCCACATCCCGTTGGGGCCGTACTGCGTGCTGCTGCGGATCAGCCCGCCGCTGTCGATGATCACGACCTTCTGCCGGCCGTCGGTCGTGGTGCCGACGCCGGGATCGGTGGCGATGGCCATCGATCCGCCCAACGACCCGCCGGCCGACCACATGCCGTTGGGCCACAGCTGCCACCAGTGCACCAGGTCACCGCTCGAGCCACGACCGAACACCTCGAGGCGCCCGTCGGCGTTGGTGCCCACGGCGAGGTGCTTCGAGGTCGTCGCACCGCCCCGGTCGCCCCACGCCGACCAGCCCCCGTTGGGGACGGTCTGGAAGATGTGGTGCAGCGAACCCGTGCTCGACCGGATGAACACCTCCTGGCGGCCGTCAGGGCTGGTGCCGAGCGCCGGCGTGGCGTCGGGTGCCAGCGAGCCGCCGAGGTCCTGCCACGCCGACCAGCCGCCGTTGGGCACCAGCTGCCAGCGGTGCCAGAGCCGGCCGGTCGACGCCACCACGAACACCTCGAGCCGCCCGTCCTTGTTGCGGCCGAGCGCCGGCGCTCCGAGCGTGCTCATGCCGATGGCCGCCGGCGAGCTCCACCCGGCCGGTGTGCAGGTGCCCCGGCCGCCGGTCCGGTCGCACAACGTGTCGCTGTAGGACCAGCTCAGGCTGGTCCGGGCGTTGGCGGTCACCGGCTTGTCGGCCCGGATCGTCTGGGCGTAGCCGGTGTCCTGCTTGAGCCAGTAGCGGTACTCGCGGCCGTTGGCCTCGAAGACGTAGAAGGGCGCCGTCACGGGGGCAGGGCCGAAATTCGGGATGGCCCACGCTGCGTAGCCCTGTGCCTTGGCCGGGTCGACGAACCCGCACGACACATGCCCGATCCCGGTCACCTCGCAGGTGCGCTGCTCCATGCCGCCGAGGCTCGAGATGGACGTCGTGTTGACGTCGAGCACGCCGCTGCTGAGCACCGATTGGTACACGCCCTCACACAGCGTCCCCGAGGTGCAGTAGTACCAGGGCGCCCAGGCCGACTGGCGCTTCTTGACCGGATCGGTCTGGCTCGAGGCGCAGTAGCGGCTGGCCATCACCGACGCCGCCTGCTCGGCCGACGTGTACGAGTTGATCGCCGTGGCGGCGGTGAGGGGCCAGAAGCCGGCGGAGTCGAACTGCCACATCCCGATGCCGGGGTGGAAGAAGGCCTTGTCGGCCAAGCCCTTGGTGCCGAAGGCGTACAGCGCCGCCTGGGTGTCCCATCGGCTGAGCGTCATCGGACCGGGGGCGTTGGCGCCCGTGGCGCCGGTCTCGGTGAAGGTCGGGGTGAGCATCATGGCGGCCAGCGCGTCCCGGCTCAGGTCGCCGCAGCGCTTGCGCTCCGCCCAGTACAAGACGTCGTCGCGGGGGCTCGAGCCGAACGTGCGCGACGCCGCGTCGGCACCGCTCGCCCCGACGAAGGGCGTCTCGGACCCGGCACCGACCACCGCCGGCACCACGGTCGCCACCAGCACGACGACGGCGACGACGACCGCCCGACGGCTCACCGTCCGACGGCTCATCGCCCGACCCCCCACAGCATCGGCGCGGTCGCCGCCGCGGCGGCGGCCGCCACCGGATCGTCGATGACCAGCAGCACGTCTGCCGCCGCTCCGGCGGCGAGCTCGGTGCGGGCGACGCCGGCATCGTCGGTCGCCGGCGCATCCGCCACGGCGACCACGCGTCCCGCCGGATCCAGCCACGCGCCGACGACCCGGGGGCCGGCCACGGTGCGCCCGACGTTCTCGACCCCGCCGAAGAGGAGATACGACGTCTCGCCCGGCGCATCGGTGTGCAGCGGGAAGTCGACGACGCGGCCCGACGCCGGGTCGCGCGTCCACCAGGTGGCGACGGCCAGGTCGCGCGCCGCCACGTCGGCCGCCACGGCCGGATCGGCCCGCAGCGACCAGCGCACCTCCGTCACCGCCGCGGCGTCGGTGGTGGCCTCCAGGCGGTAGGGCACCGGTTCACCCGGCCGGATCGAGGTGACCGGGCTCGGCGCCTCGATCGTCTCGAGGACCGTGCCGTCGGCGCCCACCAGCGTGGCGCCGACGACGAGCGACCCGATCGGCGCTCCGGTGTCGTTGCGGGCCAGGCCCATCGCCGTCCAGGCGCCGGCGGTGGCGATCGTGGCCGTGCCCTCGAGCAGCACCGGACTGCCGGTGGTGGCGGCGGGATCGTAGAAGCGCCCTTCGAACCCGGCGAGGCGCCGCCAGTCCCCCGGGTCGTCGCCGCGGGCGGCGGCGTCGACCTGGTCGGCGGTGCTGGCGCACGACACCTCCGACGGGCCGACCCTGGTGCAGCCGGCGTCGTCGTAGCGCTCGGGCACCTGCTCCTGCACCGGTGGCAGCACCGGTAGGCCGTCGATGTCGGCGGGCGCCGCCTGGGCGGCCGGGCCGCCCGTCTCGACGGGGCGCTCGGTGCCGCCACAGGCTCCGGCAGCGAGGGCGGCGGCGATGCCGGCGACGAGCAGCGGCCGGTGGCCGGGGCGTCGTCGGGCGGGGAACGGGGGATGTGCAGGCATGACGATCTCACGCGTTCCGCCCGCGTGGGTGCAGAGGGTAGCGAGACCGTCTGCGGATGTGACGGACCCCGGCCGGCCGGCTGCCGGCGCGGGCGTCCGCCGGTCACATCTGCAGCTCGGCCGCCGCTTCGGCGAGGTCGATCTCGCGGCCCTTGGCGTGGTGGCGCAGCCGCTCGGCCAGCCACGCCCACATCCACACGAACGCCACCACGCTGGCGGCGAGCATCCCCAGCTCGACCCGCAGGAACAGGTCGTCGCCCAGGGCGATGACCACGACGAACACGACCAGCGCCAGCATCCAGCCGATGGCCATGCGGCTGTGGCCCGACAGGGCGATGAGCGCCTGATCGAGGCAGATGGCGGCGATGATCATGATCACCGACGCCGCCAGCAGCCCCAGGTCCCGGCCGGTCAGGCCGGTCTCACCGGCGAACACCTTGGACGCCACCGCCGGGCCGATCGTCGCCGCCAGCACGACCGCCACCGCCCCGAACCCGAGGATCACCGCCACCAGGCGCCGCAACGCCGTGGTGAACTCGTCGAGGTGCCCGGCGCCGGCGAGGTGCGAGAGCTTCGGCAGCAGTGAGGCGAGCACGGCCTGGAACATGAACAGCGGGATGCGCGCCAGCACGAGGCCGTTCAGGAACACGCCGGCCGCCGCCTCCTCGTCGTCGGTGGCGAGCACCTGGACGGCGACCGTGCCGCCCTGCTGAATCAGGGCGATCGACACGGTGCCGGCCAGCAGCCAGCCCAAGGCCCGCGACAGCTCCGACCACTTGGCCTCCGGTCCGGCCTCGAGCAGCCCTCGTTGGCGGATCAGCGCGATGCCGGCCGCGACCAGCGGCGACAGGGCCAGCGCCAGGCCGTAGGCGCCGACCATGGCCACGGCCGCCAGTGCCAGCGCCGCGGCGGCGACGAGCCGGAACAGCCCGTCGATCGAGAAGAAGATGCCGTAGGCGCCGAACCGTCCGTGCGACGACAGGGTGCCGCGTGTCAGGTGCCCGACGCAGAAGGTGAACAGGCCGAGCAGGAAGGCCAGCTCGAGCCCGGTCTGGCCGTCGAAGAGCGGATCGAGCACCCACTGGCGGGTCAGCAGCGCCAGCGCCGCCAGCACCAGAGCAAAGATGGCGCCGATGGTGCCGGCCATCTTGATGACCGGCCCTGGGCCCACCCCGCGCGCACGCCGCTCCGACACGGCGCGGGCGACCTCCTGCTCGACCGGCTGCATCACGCCGTTGCCCACCGCGAACATCAGCGACCACAGCACGCCCAGCGCGGCGTAGTCGTCGGGGCTCAGCGACCGGTACGCGATGGGCAGGAAGCCGAAGTTGGCCACCCCCGCCACGACGAGGCCGGCCGCCACCGGCATGGCGCCGGCGGGCAGCGGGTTCTTCTCGCGCAGCCGGTCGAGCACGGCCGCCAACTTAGGCGGTGGGCCCCGACGGGCCGGAACCCGAGGGGCGCCCGACGCCGGACGGGGTGGCCTCAGGCGCCCGGGGGCGGCTGGAGCGGGTGCGGCACGCAGAACTCGTCGTACTCGGCGATCGTGAGCTGCTCGGGCGGGACCGAGCAGGCCGGGCAGCTCGGGTCACGCAGCACCTTGAACGTCCGGAACGACTGCTCGGTGGCGTCGTAGGTCAGCAGACGTCCGGAGAGGCTGTCGCCCAGCCCGAGGATGAGCTTGATGGCCTCCATCGCCTGGATCGAGCCGATGATGCCCGGCAGCACGCCGAGCACGCCCGCCTCGGCGCACGAGGGCGCCAGCTCGGCCGGCGGGGGCTCGGGCACGAAGCAGCGGTAGCAGGGACCGTCGTGCGGGAGGAACACCGTCGCCTGACCGTCGAAGCGGAAGATCGACCCGTGGACGACCGCCGTGCCCGTCTTGAGCGCAGCGTCGTTGAGCAGGTACCGGCTCGGGAAGTTGTCGGCGCCGTCGACGACGATGTCGTACTGCGAGAGCAGGTCGATGACGTTGTCGGCGCCGAGGCGCGTGTCGTGGGTGACGACGTTGACGTCGGGGTTGAGCAGCGTGAGCGTCTTCTTGGCCGAGTCGACCTTGCGGTCACCGATCCGGTCGACGTTGTGCAGGATCTGGCGCTGCAGGTTGGACTCGTCGACGACGTCCATGTCGATGATGCCGATCGTGCCGACCCCGGCGGCGGCGAGGTACAGCGCGGCGGGCGAGCCGAGGCCACCGGCGCCGAGCAGCAGCACCTTGGCGTCGAGCAGCTTGAGCTGGCCCTCCTCGCCGACCTCGGGCAGCAGCAGGTGGCGGTGGTACCGGTTGCGCTGCTCGGCGGTGAGCGAGCGCGGAGTCGCCCAGTCGCGGCCCTCGTCCTTCCAGCGGTTGAACCCGCCGGCGACGGACACCACGTCGGTGTAGCCGAGCTGCTCGAGCGTCTTGGCGGCGAAGGCCGAGCGCGTGCCGCCGGCGCACAGCACCAGCAGCGGCGTGTCCTTGTCGGGCACACGCCCCTCGACCTTGGACTCGAGGTGGCCGCGGGTGATGTGGATCGAGCCCGGGACGGCCCCCTGCTCGTACTCCTCGATCTCTCGCACGTCCAACAGGACGGTGCCGGGGCGGGTGCGCAGCTCGTCGGCCTCCGCGGTGTCCACCTCGCGGATCTCGGCCTTCGTGGCGCTCAGGAGCTCTCGAAACGTTGCCATGGACTCAAAAACCTACCAAGTAGGTCAACTATTCCGCCAAGCCCGCCACCAGGCTCGGCAACGCCTCGGAGATCGAGTCGCGGACGACCACGTCGGCCAGGTGGTCCGCCGCCGTCGCCTCGAGGTTGACGATCACGATCGCCGCCCCGGCGCGGTGCGCCTCGCGCACGGTGCCGTTGATCGGCGACACGGTCAGGGTCGTGCCGACCGCCAGGAAGAGGTCGCACTCGCCCGCGGCGGCGAAGGCGCGGTCGAGATCCGTCGGATCGAGCCCCTCGCCGAAGAAGACGACGGCGGGCTTGAGCACGCCGCCGCAGGCGAGGCAGGGCGGGTCGGCCTCGCCCGATCGCACCCGTTCGACCGTCGGCTCGATCGGGCCACGTTCGTGACAGCGCACGCAGTGCACCTCGCGGACGTTGCCGTGGATCTCGACGAGCAGATCCGGATCGGTGCCGGCGCGCCGATGCAGGCCGTCGACGTTCTGGGTGATGAGGCACCGCAGGCGTCCGGTGCGCTCGAGCGCCACCAGCGCGTCGTGCCCGGCGTTGGGGGCCCGATCGAGGATCCCCGACGACAGACGGCGCTCCCACGCCCGCGCCCGTGTGGTGGCGTCGGCGAGGTAGTGGTCGATGGTGGCGAGCTTCTCGGCCTCCGGGTCGCGCGTCCACACGCCGTCGGGTCCGCGGAAGTCGGGGATGCCGCTGTCGGTCGAGATGCCTGCACCGGTGAGCACGGTGACCCGCTGGGCGTCCCGCAGCAGCGCCGCCGCTCGGTCCAGCTCAGGAGTGCCCGCCATCGCCCGCATGGTAGGCGAGCCGTCACCCTGCGCGACCTGCTGCGATGCATCGCCGTCAAGCATTGACATGGCATGAAATGACGTGAAACGTTGTGACGGTCAGCCGACCAGCCACAAGGAGCGACGACGTGCCCACCGTCCCCCTCTCGCGTTCCCTTCCCGATGTCACCTCGATGCGCCTCGACGCCTGGGTCGATCCCGTCATCGACCAACTGGGCCACGACCCGCGCTCGGCCTACGTCGAGCGCTACTGGCTGGCCACGCTGGGACCCTCGACGGTCTGGCTGCTGCGCCACCTGGTGGACCGGCTCGAGGCCGAGGGACCGTGCACCATCGACCTGCGCGAGACGGCGCAGGTGCTCGGGCTCGGCCACCACGACCGCCCCAAGCAGCTGCTGCGCTCGATCGACCGCAGCTGCACGTTCGGCGCCGCACGTCTCGACGGTCACGACACCCTGCTCGTACGCCGCCACCTTCCACCGCTCACCCGACGCCAGCTCGCCCACCTGCCGGCGCGCCTCCAGCACGAGCACGACCACTGGCACGGCACACGGGTCGAGCGCCAACCCGATCCCTCCCAACGGCTGCGTGCCCGACAGCTCGCCCTGTCGTTGCTGGAGCTGGGCGAGACCGTCGACGAAGCCGAGCGCATGCTGCATCGCTGGCGCTTCCACCCGGCGATCGCCCACGACGCGCTGCGGTGGGCCGTCGCTCAGGTCGAGGTGGCGAGCTCGTAGGCGCGCCGACGCGAGATCCCGAGCCGCTCGGCCACCTCCGACGCCGCGTCCTTGGTGCGCAAGCCCGTTGCCATCGCCTCGGCCAAGGCTGCGCGCACGGCGTCGTCGTCGGGCTCGCCTCTGGGCGGGGCACCGGCGATCACGATCACGAGCTCGCCGCGGGGCGTTGCTGCCTCCGCCCATGCGGCGGCATCGGCCAGGGTCCCCCGCCAGATCTCCTCGTGCAGCTTGGTCAGCTCGCGCGCCACGGCGACGCGCCGGTCGCCGCCACAGGCGGCGGCCAGGTCCTCGAGCGTGCCGCCGAGACGGTGCGGCGCCTCGAGCAGCACCACGGTGCGGACCTCGCCGGCCACTTCGGCGAGCCGACGGGTCCGGGCGCTGCCCTTGCGCGGCAGGAAGCCGTCGACGACGAAGCGTGCCGTCGGCAGGCCGGACGCCACGAGTGCGGCGATGGGCGCCGTCGGGCCGGGCACGACCTCCACCGGCACGCCGGCCGCCACCGCCGACGCCACGAGCCGCTCTCCCGGGTCGGCGATGCCGGGCATGCCGGCGTCGCTGACGAGCGCCACCACCTGCCCGTCGAGCATGGCGGCGACCAGATCATCGGCGCGAACCGCCTCCGTGTGGTCGTTGAGCACCACCAACGGTCCATGCTCGATGCCGAGCAAGGTCGTGAGCTTGCCCGTCCGGCGGGTGTCCTCGCAGGCGATCCGGTCCGCCGTGCGCAGCGCGTCCGCGGCGCGCGGCGAGCAGTCGCCCAGGTTGCCGATCGGCGTGCCGACGACGACGAGTCGGCCGGTCACGTCGACTCGATCTCGGGCCGGACATCGAGGCGGTCGCCCGTCGACACACCCCAGGTGCCGAGCGCTCCCGCCGCCGCCTCGAGGACCGCGCCGGCCCGCCAGACCGGCGCGCCGACGCGCCCCGGACGCATCGTCGCCACCCGCAGCACCTCGAGCGTGTCGCCCGCCACGCGGCAGTGGGCCACGTCGATGGCGAAGCGCATGCCGACGGTGTGCACCGAACGGGCGGGACGCAACAACAGCGCGCCCTCGATGCCGTCGCGGCCGAGCAGCCCCTGACGGCGCGCACGGCGCGTCGTCGCCAGCTCCACCGGCGCCAGCACCTCCGCGTCGCGCACGAGCCAGGCCACGGCGCCGCTCAGACGTTGAAGCGGATCTCGAGGACGTCGCCGTCGGCGACGACGTAGTCCTTGCCTTCGACGCGCAGCTTGCCGACGTCGCGGGCCTTGGACCACGAGCCGATCTCGATCAGCTCGTCCCAGTGGATGACCTCGGCGCGGATGAAGCCTCGCTCGAAGTCGGTGTGGATCACCCCGGCGCATTGCGGCGCCTTCCACCCGGCGCGGTAGGTCCAGGCGCGCGACTCCTTCTCGCCGGTGGTGAAGAAGGTGCGCAGGCCGAGCAGGTGGTACGCGGTGCGCAGGAACGTGTCGAGCGCACCTTCGCCCAGCCCGAGCGCCTCGAGCAGCTCCTCGCGGCCGTCCTCGTCGAGCTGCGCCGCCTCGGCCTCGAGCTGCACGCACATGCCGATGACCTCGATCGGCTGGTGGTCGACGCCGTCGACGCGGAACTCGTCGACCACCGGGGCGATGACCTCGTCGATGCGGTCGATGTCGTCCTCGCCCACGTTCACCACCACGAGCACGGGCTTGTTCGTCAACAAGAAGTACGGGCCCAGCTCGGTGCGGATGTCCTCCGGCAGGGACGACCGGTACAGCGGGGTGCCCTCGGCGAGCTCGGCGTGTGCCGCCTCCAGCGCCGCGGCCTCGGCCGCTACCGACTTGTCGACCCGCGCCGCCTTGCGCTTGCGCTCCAGCTGCTTCTCGACGGTCTCGAGATCGGCGAGCGCCAGCTCGGTCTCGAGGATGCGGGCGTGCTCGAGCGGGTCGGGCGGCCCCGGCACGTCCTCGTCGGCGAAGGCCCGCAGCACCAGCACGACGGCGTCGGCCTCGCGGATGTTGGCCAGGAAGCGGTTGCCCAGACCCTCGCCCTGGCTGGCGCCCTCGACCAGGCCCCCGATGTCGATGAACTGCACCGCCGCCGGCACGACGTTCTTCGACGCCGACATGGCGGCCAAGGCCTCGAGGCGCTGGTCCGGGACGCGGGCCACCCCGACGTTGGGGTCCTTGGTGGCGAAGGCGTAGGGCGCCGCCAGCGCACCGCCGCCGGCGAGGGCGTTGTAGAGAGACGACTTGCCGGCGTTGGGCAGGCCGACGAACCCGAAGCGTTCCATCGCCGGGCACCCTAGCCGTGGGGCTGGCCGGGCCAGAACGGGCTTCGCTACCATGTCCGGCCGTCCACCAGGGAGCTGAGATGTCGAAGCGCACGAGCAAGAAGCGGGCCAGCGCCCGCCGCAAGAAGGCCAACCACGGCCGCAAGCCCAACGCCGGTCGCTGACCGGCGCGCGACGGTGCGCTCGCCATCGAGATGATCGAGCCGCCGCCGCGCACGCGGCGAGACGATGTCGTCGAGCTGCTCCACGACACGCTCGTCGCCGACCCGTACCGCTGGCTGGAGGACGGCCACTCCTTCGAGGTGAAGGACTGGGTCGCCGCCCAGCAGGCGCGCACCGAGCGCGTGCTGGGTGACCGCGCCGACCGCCCCGCCCTGGGCGCACGGCTCTCGCACCTGCTGCGTGCCGGGAGCTCGGTCGGTTGCGTCGTCGCGGGCGAGCGGGTGTTCTCGCTGGAGCGATGGGGCCATCACGACCAGTCGGTGCTCGTGGTGCGCTCGGCGACCAGCCCCGGTGCGGCACGCACACTGGTCGACCCGCACGGCGCCACACGCGACCCGACCGCGGCGATCGACTGGTACGAGCCCTCGCCCGACGGACGCCTCGTCGCCTACGGCGTGTCGCGCGGGGGCGACGAGCGCTCGACGCTGCACCTCGTCGACGTGGGGCGGGGCGAGCCGCTCGACGAGCACATCCCCCACACGCGCGCCTGCTCGGTGGCGTGGCTGCCCGACGCCTCGGGCTTCGCCTACACCCGCTACCCCGACCCGGCGACGGTCGGCGAAGAGGACCGCGGCTACTGGCGGACGGTGTACTGGCACACCGTCGGCCGCTCCCCCGCCGCCGACCGCCAGATCTGGGCCGAGCTGCCCGACAAGGCGGCCTGGCCGAACGTCTCGTTGTCGCGCGACGGCCGCTGGCTGCTCGTGCACATCGCCATCGGCTGGTCACGGGTCGACGTCCACCTGATCGACCGCACCACCGGCGCCCGGACGGTGCTGATCGAGGGGCACGAAGCCGTGTCGCAGCTCACGGTGGACGGCGACCGCCTCGTCGGATGGACGACGCTCGACGCCGGGCGGGGGCGAGTCATCGAGGCACCGCTGACCACGCCGTGGACGGACCACTGGCGCACCATCGTGCCCGAGTCCGAGCGTGTGATCGAGGCCGTCGCCGTCACCCGCCGCTCGCTGCTCGTCCTCACGGGCCACCACGCGGTGGCCCACCTGGACCGCCACGAGCTCGACGGATCGGATCCGACGCCGATCCCGCTGCCGGAGTTCGGATCGGTCGCCGGCTTCAGCGCCAGCCGCGACCGCGACGAGGCGTTCTTCTGCTTCACCTCGTTCACGCGCCCGCCCACGATGTACCGCTGGACGCGGGAACGGGTGTCGGACTGGAGCCGGCTCGACGAGCACGACCTCGACGGCGAAGGACCCCAGGGCCGCTACCGGGTCGAGCAGGTCTGGTACCCGTCCGACGACGGCACGAACGTGTCGATGTTCCTGATCCGCGCCGAGGAGACGTCGCCCGGACCCGACACGCCGTGCCTGCTCACGGGCTATGGCGGGTTCGCCATCTCGATGAGCCCGTCCTACAGCGCGGCGATCGTGGCCCACTGCGACGGCGGCGGCGTCTACGCCGTCGCCAACATCCGCGGTGGCGCCGAGCAGGGCGAGGCGTGGCATCGCGCCGGCATGCGGGAGCACAAGCAACGCAGCATCGACGACTTCATCGCCGCCGCCGACTGGCTGGTCGAGCAGGGCATCACCTCCCGGCAACATCTGGCGCTGCGCGGCGGCTCCAACGGTGGACTGCTGGTGGGCGCCGCCATCACCCAGCGCCCGGACCTGTGCCGCGCCGCGCAGCTCGCCGTCCCGCTGCTCGACATGGTGCGCTACCACCGCTTCCTCGTGGCCCGGCTGTGGATCCCCGAGTACGGCGACCCCGACGTCGCCGAGGAGTTCGCCTGGCTGGCGGCCTACTCGCCGTACCACCACGTGGCGCCCGACACCTGCTATCCCGCCGTGTTGATCACCTCGGGCGAGGGCGACAGCCGGGTCGACCCCATGCACGCCCGCAAGATGGCCGCCGCGCTGCAGTGGTCGTCGAGCTGCCAGGACGAGCGGCCGGTCCTGCTGCGGGTGGAGGCCCGCGCCGGGCACGGGCAGGGCAAGCCGGTGTCCAAGCAGGTCGCCGAGCTCGCCGACGTGCTGGCCTTCTGCCGCTGGCAGCTCGGCCCGGCTTCGCCCGGACCCGACGCCGTCTGACACGATCGACGCATGCCGTCGTCACCGTCCAAGCAGCTCGTCGCCGTCGACAACCCGCACCCGGGCCGCGACTACGAGGTGCGCTGCGAGACGCCGGAGCTGACGTGCCTGTGCCCGATGACCGGCCAGCCCGACTTCGCCACGGTGGTGGTCACGTACGTGCCCGACGCATCGCTCGTCGAGCTCAAGTCGCTCAAGCTCTACCTGTGGAGCTACCGCGACGAAGGCGCCTTCCACGAGGACATCACCAACCGCATCCTCGACGACCTCGTCGCCGCCATCGCACCGCGCCGCATGACCGTCACCACGCTGTGGAACGTCCGGGGCGGCATCACGACGACGGTGACGGCCTCGCACCCGAGCTGAGGCGCGCGCTCAGACGCCGTCCGGGAAACCGTCCGGCTTGGGGACCTCGTCGCGCTCGGTGATCTCGCTCGGCGCCCGCTGCGCCGGTGTGGCCGCCAGCTCCGGCTCGAGCGCGGGCACGAGTTCCGCCAGGCGGGCCAGCACCATCGACGCCAGGCGGTCGCCACCCGCCGCGGTGAGGTGGATGTTGTCGCGCTCGCGCAGCAGCTGCCCCTCGCCGGCGGCATCCGGCAGCTCCGGCTGGTAGGCGCCGGACCCGTCGACGAAGAACGGCCACGAGTCGACGTAGGTGACCCAGGGGCGCTTGGCCGCCTCGGTGGCGTAGATGTAGTCGACCTCGGGGATCGAGCCGACGCCCGAGTTCGGCCCCATCGGCAGCGCCCCGACCCACAGCACCATCCGGTCGTTGTCGGGATCGCGCATCGATTCCATCAGGCCGCCCACGCGCTTGCGGTACTCGGCGTACCACTCGGGGGTGCCCGGCTGGACGGCCGACTCACCGACCCGCATGCCCTGGATGTCGTTGGCGCCGAACATCAGCACCAGCACCTCGGGGTCGTCGGAGGCGTTCACCTCGTTGAGGTGCTTGGGCCAGTTGAAGAAGTCGGGTCGCGACAGACCGGTCGACGGGCGGTAGTCCAGCTCGGCGGTGATCAGCCCGGTGTCCGTCGCCTGCTTCTTGAGCTGGTTGCCGAAGATGCCGACGATCGAGTCGCCGCTGATGTGCATGCGCAGCGGCGAGGCCGTCGTCGGCTCCCGGAGCACGGGCGTCATCGACGCCACGTCGGTGCCTGTCGGACCCTCGGGGGCCTCGGCGTAGATGATCTCGCCGGTGTCGACGTCGTCGAGGTCGCTCTGCGTCTCGCGCCCCAGCGCGGCGTCGATGGCCGATCGGGGGCTGGTGAGCTGCAACGTCGACGCGAAGGTCTCGACGACGTTGGCGACGTTGTAGCGCCAGGTGCCGGCGTTCTTCGACTCGCTGCGGTGCTTGATCGCCGTGGCGTTGACGAGCATGGCGATCAACATCGCCGCCGCCATCACGACGAGGACCATGCCCGCCGACATCGTTCCGGGCCGCTTGGTGTCGTTCGGCTCGACCAGGACCCGCCAGCTCAGCTCGGTGAAGAACTCGTCGTCGGGCGCAGGCGCTGCCGGACGCCCACCTGGTGGAACCGCAGCCGCGCGCCGCTGCCCGTCGGGGCGAGGCGGTCGTGGGCGCGGCGTGGTCTCGGTCATGGGTTCAGAACTGGAAGTAGATGAACGGGGCGATGCCTTCGGGGCCGAGCGCATCGATCACGACCAGGCCGACGGCCAGGGCGACGATCTGCAGCGCAGGCGCCAGGCGGC
>JAGQTE010000031.1 GCA_020439175.1 Acidimicrobiales bacterium
GAGCCCGGCACGGACCACCCGCCCGTCGGGCTCGGTGTGCTGCTCGACGATCACCCGTCCGTTGCCGTCCGCCACATCGTCATCCGACGAGCAACCCGCCGCCACGACGAGGACCACAACCACGAGGACCGGCCACATGGGCCTCCACCACCTCACGCCACGATGGTAAGCGGCAGCGTCTCGAAGCGTCGGATCAACAGGCTGACGAACCCGTTCGGGCAACCCGCCGGGCGCAGTTCCACGCGGCCCTCGTCGGAGGATGTCACGTTGCTGCGCTAAATGGGCACGGTTGCCCGGGTACGACGGCTCGAGGACCCTTCTGGCGGGCGGCGTGGTTGTAGATCGATACATCGGCAATTCCATCGCCGTCGACGTCGCCGAGCAGCCCGGGCGAGGCGTGCGCACCGGGAAAGGAATAGACCTCGCCCGAGTCCCCGTACGTCAGGCGCACCGGCGCGGTGATCCACCCAGGAACGGCGGCGCCCACCTGGTCGAACGGGACCGATGCCGGAACGAATGCAGCGCCACCGCCCACCACGACCGCGACCGAACCCTGATCGGTGACCACCACATCCTGGTGGCCGTCACCGGTGACGTCGCCCACCGTCAACGGGATCGTCCCCTGGATCGAGTCGTCCAACCTGGCGTCGCTCCAGTCGGTCTGGACGCCGGTTATGGTCAACGCACCCGACCGGGTCACCACGGCGACCCATTCGCCGTCCTTACTCATCTCCACCGAATCCGGTAGGCCATCCTCGTCGTAGTCGAACTCCCGAACCGGCTCGCTGGGGTTCTCATACCTCCGATAGACGTGGTTGCGGTCTTCAGGCCAAACGAGGTCCTGCTCCGGGAACGACACCTCCCAGACCGTGCTGACAACTTCGTCTTCCAGCGGCTCACCACCACCGCTCGCGATCAATCCCCTGGGCGCACATGGGTCATCCCCCGGCAAGGACGTACCCGGTGCATCGGCTGGCTGCGCCGTGCCCGGCGCCTGAGATCCCGAAGGCGACGAACCCACGGCGGCGACCTGATCCGGAGCTCCCCCCATGCTGGTCTCCTGATCGCCAGACCGGACGCCACAGCTCACCGACGCGGTCAGGAAGCCGACCACGATGATCGGCCACATGGGCCTCCACCACCTCACGGGACGATGGTAAGTGGCAGCGTCTCGAAGCGTCGGATCATCAGGCTGTTGACCCGTTCCGGCGGCAGGTCACCGGGTTCGATGGAGGTGGTGGCGTCGATCAGAGCGCCGAGCACGATCTCGGCCTCGAGGCGGGCCAGCGGTGCGCCGACGCACAGGTGGATGCCCCGGCCGAACCCGACGTGATCGCGCGGGAACGCCCGGTCGAGTCGGAGGTCGTCCGGGTCCTCGAAGCGCCGCGGGTCCCGGTTGGCCGCCGCCCACAGGAGCACCACCACCGCTCCGGCCGGGACCTCGACGCCATCGAGCACCGTGGCCTGTCGGGCGTAGCGCAAGTGGTAGCGGAACGGCGAGTCCAGCCGCAGCACCTCCTCGAGGAACGCCGGGAGCAGCTCGCGATCGGCCCGCAGGCGATCCTGCAGCGGGCGATCGTTGGCCAGCGCCCACATGGCGTTGCCGAGCAGGCTCGTCGTCGACTCGCCGCCGGCGCTCAGCAACGTGTGCATCATCACCACGGCGCTGTCGCGGTCGAGTTCACCCGCTCGCACCGCCTGCGCCGCCAGATCGAGGATGCCGTCGGCACCGTCGGCGATGGCGCGGTCGACCTCGGCGCCGATCCAATCGAGGATGGCCGCCGCCCGTGCCATGGCCTCGAGCGCCACCTCGACGGGCTGCGTGGCGGCGAGCAGCGCCGTCGAGTCGAACGCCGCCGCCAGCAGGTCATCGGGATCGTCGTCGACGAAGCCCACCAGCCGGCTCACCACCCGGATCGGTATGGGGTTGGCGATCGCCGCCATGGCGTCGAACGAGCCGGCGGCCACGGCGTCGGCGACCCGAGCGCGGGCCAGCGCCTCGATGGTCGGCCGCAGCGCCGCCACCTTGGCCGCGATCAGCTCGTGCAGCACCATCGACCGGTGCCCCTTGTGCATCGGCGGGTCGGCGGTGGCGAGGACGTCGATCGACGACGCCCCGTCGTCGAAGCCGAGCGAGACCAGCGCCGGCCAGCCGTCGTCGTCGCGGTAGATGACCGACCGGATGTTCGACGAGAAGTCGTCGGGGCGCCGCACCGCCTCGGTCACCGTGTCGAACGAGCTCACCACCACCAGGTCCCGTCCGGGTACCCGCCAGACCGGCGCCGTATCGAGCAGCCGGTGGAACCACGCCGTCGGTTCCTCGAGCACCGATCCATCGACGAGATCTCTCGGGTCGAGCACCGCTTGGTCACCGCCGGACGTCCCCACCTCCGCAAACCTACGCGAGGTCGCCGTCTCGGCGCCCTAGGTCGACTCGTCGATGCGCGCCCGCACCAGCTCGGCCATGTCCCAGGTCGGTTCGATGTGGCCGAGCAACCCCGTCTGCACGATGAGGACCCGCCCGACCATGATCAGCTCGTCGGGGATCTTGAGCAGGGGGTTCTCCCGCGCCGCCTCGACGAGCTTGTTGAAGTTCTCCTCGCGGCTCCCCTGCGAGCCGGGGTCGAAGTCGAACAGGGAGGCGAAGGCGACCAGTCCTTCGACGTCGCCCGACTCGGTGCGGAACCCGAGCTCGTGCAGCGCGTCGCCGATGGCGGCCATGTCGAACCGCATGCCGGCCTGGTACAGCTGGCGCAGCGCCAGCCGGGTGTGCTCCGGGATGCGGTCGCAGGCGCCGAAGTCCACCATGCCGAGCCGGCGCCGGTCCGACTGCCACAGGAAGTTGCCGGGGTGCGGATCGGCGTGCAGCAGCCCGTCCACCAGGATCTGCTTCAAGAAGGCGTCGACGAGGATGCGCAACGCCTCGGACTGCTCCTCGTGGTCGGCGTCGGCGAGGGCCTTGGCCAGGTTCTCGCCCTCGATCCACTCCATGACCAGCACCCGACCCCGCGACAGCTCGGGCACGAGCGCCGGGATCTCGATCGTCGGCTCATCGGCGAAGTTCTTGCGGAACGCCTCCAGATACGCCGCCTCCTGCTTGTAGTCGACCTCGTCGGTGATCGTGCGCTCGAGCGCCGTGGCGATGGTGGGCAGGTCGACCCCTCGCACGAGGTGCGCCACCAGCTCCAGGATGCGGCGCGTGTCCTTGGCCTCGTCGGGCACCAGCTCGGCGACACGCGGGTACTGCACCTTGACGGCGACGGTGCGCCCGTCGGGCAGCGTGGCGCGATGCACCTGCGCCAGCGACGCCGCCGACGCCGAGTCGTCGTCGAAGGTGGCGAAGATCTCGTCGACCGGGCCGACGTCCTCGGCGATCACCCGACGGATCACACTGACCGGTGCCGGCGGCACCCGGTCCTGGAGCTTGGACAGCTCCCGCACGTAGGGCTCGGGCAACAGGTCGGGTCGGGCCGAGGCGAACTGCCCCAGCTTCAGGAAGCCACCCCGCAGGTGCACCGCCGTGCGGTGCAGATCACGAGCCCCCGCCTCGTCGGCCCGCCGCTTGATCCGACGTTTGGCGCGCTCGGACAGGCGGGGCACCGCCAGCGGCGCGTATCGAGACGCCACCTTGGCGGCCACCCCGTAGATCTGCATCCGGCGAGAAGCGCGCGTGCCCGGCAGCTCCCAGCTCTCGTTGACATCGACGTCGTGATCCCCCATAGGGGCGTCACCATAAACGAGCGCCGTTCACAATGACAGTGTCAACTGTCACAGTTTGGGTGTGCCAAGACGGTCGTGGTGGGAGCCACCGTCGTCGACGTCGACGAACCGGGCGTGGTGCCGCGGGTGATCTGATCGAGCGGCCGCGGCTCGCTCCGGACCCCGACGATGTCCTGGCCCACGACGAGCACGGTCCGGCCGTCCTTGTAGGACGGGTCTTCCACCAGCTGCGGCACCGGATCGATGTGTCGGGCGATCTCGGTGGCGATGCGTTCGTTGCCCGGGGCGTAGCGCACCGCGGTGTTGCGAGCCGACGATCCGAGCGTCCCGGTCTCGGTCACGACGAACCCCTTGCCCTCGAGCGCGTCGCTCACGGTGGCGGCCATCGCCTGTTCTGTCGGGTCGTACAGCACCCGCAGCATCACCTGATGCGCCGGCAGGTCATCGGCGGGCAGCCCCCGGAAGATGTTGATCACCGGTTGCGCCTGATCGTGGTCCAGACGCAGCACCGACGCGCCGCCCGGTGTCGTGTACGGCACGACCGGCAGGGCATGCGTCGTGATGGCTCCGGTGCCGAGATCGGCGAACCGGCGCGCCACCTGCACGGCGCGGCCCATGTCCAGCTGCGTGTCGAGCGTGACGTGGTCGACGACGGCACCGATCAGACCGTTGGCCGCACCGAGGTCGGCGCCGCGCACTCGCGAGGCCGCCCGGTCGAACACCGCCAGCATGAACTGCTGCTGCCGAGCGATCCGACCGAGGTCGCCACTCGGCTCCTCCTGCCACGTCGAACCGTCGCGGTACTCGAGATGGCGCGAGCGGGCGAAGGCCAGCGCCTCGTCGCCCGTGAGGGTCCGGCACCCCGCCTGGTCGACGACGAGGCCCGAGTTGGCGTCGCGCACCGGGACCTCGAAGTCCATCGGCACGCCGTCCACGGCGTCGACGATGGCCTCGAACCCGGCGAAGTCGACCTCCACGTAGTGATGGATGTCGAGGTCGAAGTCCTCTTCGATCGTGTCGATGAGCCGCTGCGGACCGTCCTCGTACGAGTACGCCGTGTTGATGCGCTCGCGCTCGTCGGTGCGGGCGATCGGCACCCACAGGTCGCGGGGCAGCGACATGAGATGCACCTGCTCGCTCCCGGGGTCGATGCGCACCAACACCAGGGTGTCGCTGCGTCGCCCGCCGGTGGCCTCGTTGCCACCGATGAAGGCGGAGGCATCGGGATCGCCGGCGGCGATGGAGTCGCGGCTGTCGGAGCCGACGACCAGCCAGTTCTCGGCTGAGCCGTCGAGCGGTTCGGCCAGGTCCACCTCGGTGCGGGCGACCGACGACCAGCGCCACGCGCCGTACGCCACCACGCCGACGACGAGCAGGACCACCACAGCGATGCCGCCGACCACGGCACGCCGGGCGCGGTAGACGTTCTTGGACGGCCGGTTCGGTGCCTGAGGGCGCGGCGAGGCAGCGGCGCGGCGCTCGGGCTCGGGCATGGGGCGGGGGACGAAGTCGTCGACCGGCATGACGGACCAACGGTACCGGCGCGCCTGGCGCGATCCGTGGCACCGCGCACCGCACCACCGGCGCAACTTGCCGACACATTGTCGGCAAGTTGTCGACACGGTGTCGCCAAGATACGGTGCAGCGGAGACCAGACCCCCGAGGAGGCCCGATGTTCGTCGCACGGCGCGACCTGCGTTTCGCCAAGGGACGCTTCGCCCTGATGGGCAGCGTCGTGGCGCTGTTGACCATGCTGATGGTGCTGTTGACGGGCCTCGCCGCCGGCCTGGTCGACGACAACATCTCGGCGGTGCGCGACCTGCCCGCCGATCACCTGGCGTTCGACGCCACGACCGGTGTCCGCTTCAGCCAGAGCGTCGTCGACGACGCCACGGTGGCAACCCTGGCGGCCCAGCCCGGCGTCAGCGACGCAGCACCGTTGGGCAACGCGCTGGTGAACGGCACCGGTCCCGACGGCGCCGGCATCGACCTGGCCCTGTTCGGCGTCGAGCCCGACTCGTTCCTGGCACCCACGGCGGCCCAGGGCGACGGACTCGGTGGCGCCGACGGCGTCGTCATCTCGCCCACGCTGGCGGACAAGCACGACGTCGGCATCGGCGACACGATCCATCTCGACCGCGTCGACGCCGACCTGCAGGTCGTGGGCGTCCTCGGCGACGACGCCAACTACGGCCACGTGCCCGTCGCCTACGCGCCGATCGACCTGTGGCGCCGTGTCACCTATCCGATGGGCGACGAGGGCACCGACAAGGCGACGCTCGTGGCGCTGCGCACCACCGACGGCTTCGATCCGACCGCTGCCGGCTCGGCGTCGGACACGACGGTCGTGACGCGCACGGCCTCGTTCGCCGGCTCACCCGGCTACGCCGAGGAGACGGGCACGCTCACCATGATCAAGTGCTTCCTCTACCTGATCGGCGCGGTGCTGGTCGGCGCCTTCTTCGCCGTGTGGACGGTCCAGCGCAAGCCGGAGATCGGGCTGCTCAAGGCCCTCGGGGCGTCCAACGCCTACCTGCTGCGCGATGCCCTCGGGCAGGCGCTGGCCATCTTGACGATGTCGGCGCTCGTCGGCCTCGTCGTCAGCCTCGGGCTGGGGGCGATGATCCCCAACGGCGCACCGTTCGCCTTCGTCCCCGGACCGGTGCTGCTCGCCGGCGCCGCCGTCGTCGCCCTCGGGCTGCTCGGCGCCGCCATGTCCGTGCGACGCATCACCAGCGTCGATCCCCTCATCGCCCTCGGAGGTGCCCGATGACCCTCGACCTCACCGACGTCAGCCTGACCCTCGGGGACGGCGCCGACGAGGTGCGGGCCCTCGACCACGTCGACCTGCACGTCGCCGCGGGCGAGGTGATCGCCGTGGTCGGCCCGTCCGGCTCGGGCAAGTCCAGCCTGCTCGCCGTCGCCGGCGCCATGTTGACCCCGACGAGCGGCACGATCCTCGTCGACGGTGTGGACCTCGGCGCCATCGACGACGCCGCCCGCACCCGGTTGCGCCGCGAGCGCGTCGGCTTCGTGTTCCAGGGGGTGAACCTGCTGCCGTCGCTCACGGCGCTCGAGCAGCTGCTGCTGCTCCCCCACCTCGACGGCGTGCGACCGGCCACCCAACGCCAGCGCGCCGCCGAGCTGCTCGAACGGGTCGGGATGGCGCACAAGGCCGACCGCCGGCCGCACGAGCTCTCCGGCGGCGAGCGCCAGCGCGTCGGCATCGCCCGGGCGTTGATGGTCCGCCCCGCGGTGGTGCTGGCCGACGAGCCGACCTCGGCGCTCGACCAGGCGCGCAGCGCCGAGATCGCCGCGCTGCTGGCCGACCAGGCGCACGCCGATGGCGTGGCCACCGTCGTGGTGACCCACGACCCGTCGATCCTCGACCACATGGACCGGGTCCTGACGATGGCCGACGGCGTCCTGACGGAGCGCACCCCCGCGACGATCCGATAGACAGCGGTCGTGCCCCGCATCACCGCGCCGACCATCGCCGAGCACGTCGCCCGCCAGGAGACGGCGATCCTCGACGCCGCCGCCGACCTGTTCGCCGAGCGCGGCGTCGTCGGCACCGAGATGGCCGACATCGCCGAGGCCGTGGGCATCGCCCGGTCGTCGCTCTACCGCTACTTCCCGGACAAGGACCACATCCTGCTGGCGTGGTTCGAGCGCGAGCTCGACCCGGTCATCGAGCACTGTCGCGCCATCGTCAGCGGTCCGGGCGACGTGCACCGGCGGTTGCGGCGATGGCTCGACTTCCAGCTCGACTTCCTCTCGGCACCCGAGCACCAGTTGGCGCCGCGGGTGGCGCGCGAGGTGGGCGCCGTCTCCCCCGAGGTCCAGCGCGAGCTGGGCGCCGGCCACGCGCGGCTCTACCGCACGCTGTCGCAGCTCGTCGTGGAGGTGCTCGAGGCGAGCGACGACCCCGCCGATCGGCGGCGCGACGCCATGCTGCTCACCAGCATGATCGGTGGGCTGGTGCAGGCGGCGGGCCAAGCCGTGCTCGACGGCACGTCGACGGCGACGGCCAAGCGCGAGCTGCGCCGCGCCGTCGCCGCCGTGCTGGGGAGCTGACCCGGCTCAGACCGGGCGCGGCTCCTTCGGCAGCCCGAGCACGCGCTCGCCGACGATGTTGCGCTGGATCTGGCTGGTGCCACCCCAGATCGTCTCCGACCGCGAGAAGAAGAAGCTCGACTGCAGCACCGACGCCGGGTATCGGTCGCTTGTGCGGCGGGCGCCGTAACCCGGCACCGCCTCCTCCTTGGACGGATCGCCGGTCAGCAGCTGGCCGTCGAGGCCCAGGATGTCGATGGCGAGGTTCATCACGAACTGGTGGTACTCGCTCCAGAACATCTTGTTGGTGGCGCCGAGCGCCGCCACGCCGGAATCCTTGCGGCCCGACACGATCGAGCCCAGCGAGCGCAGGCCACCGATGCGCATGAGCTGCACCTTGGTCCAGGCCCGCGCCAGGTCCTGGCGCACGAGCGGGTCGGCGGCCTTGCCGTTGGCGCGTGCGATGTCGATGATCGTCTCGAGCTCCTTCTCGAAGCGCCGGTAGCCGGTGGTCGCCGACGTCCCGCGCTCGAACCCGAGGGTGGACATCGCCACCTTCCATCCCTCGTTGACGCCGCCGACCACGTTCTCGCGGGGGCAGCGCACATCGGTGAAGAAGACCTCGCAGAACTCGGCCGAGCCGTCGATCTGCTCGATCGGCCGCACCTCGACGCCCGGCTGGCGCATGGGGCACAGCAGGTACGAGATGCCTTTGTGCTTGGGTGCGTCCGGGTCGGTCCGGCACAGGATGAAGATGTAGTCCGCAGCGAAGCCCTGGGTGGTCCAGATCTTCTGTCCGTTGATCACCCACTCGTCGCCGTCGAGGACGGCCTTGGTGTTGAGCCCGGCGAGGTCCGAGCCGGCGTCGGGCTCGGAGAAGCCCTGGCACCAGGCGATCTTGCCCGACAGGATCAGCGGCAGGAAGTGCTGCTTCTGCTCCTCGCTCCCCCACTGCAGGATGGTCGGGCCGACCAGCGTGTCGCCGAAGAAGTCCGCCCGCATCGGGGCGCCGGCGCGGTGGAACTCCTCGGCGAGCACCACCGACTCCATCACCGACAGGCCCTTGCCGCCGTACTCGCGTGGCCACGTGGCGCAGATCCAGCCGCCGGCGAAGAGCTTCTCGGTCCAGTCCGCCTGGAAGGCCAGCTTCGCCTCGCCGTCGAGCTCGAAGCCCGGCTCGAACCACCCGTCGGGCAGGTTCTCCTCCAGCCAGGCGCGGATCTCCGCGCGGAACGCCTCGGCCTCGGGTGGGTAGGTCAGATCCATGCGCCAATGGTGACCGCACGGTCAGGTTCGCCGCCAGCCGATCGCCTCCGTAGGCTGGCCGCCATGTCGACCAAGACCCGATGGTCCTTCCAGTGGAAGGAGCTGCACGCCGAGGTCATCCAGTCCGGGCTGTGCACGGGCTGCGCCGGGTGCGTCATCTCCTGTCCCCACGACGTGATCGGCTACCACCACCGTGAGGGCGAGTACCGGCCGTTCCACCTCGAGGACGAGCTCGGTCCGGACAACTGCCTGCACGGCGAGAAAGGCTGCACCACCTGCACCCGGGCCTGCCCGCGCTTTCGGGACTGGGAGCCGGAGGCCAACGAGCACCTGTTCGGGCACGAGCGGGCCGACGACGACGTCGCCGGCATCTACAGCGACATCATGCTCACCCGCGCCAGCGACGACATGGTCCACCGCATGGGCCAGGACGGCGGCCTCGTGTCGGCCATCCTCATCTGGGCGATGGAGGAGGGCTACATCGACGGGGCGCTGACCTCGTTCCTCGACGGCGAGGCCAGTGACTGGCGGGCCAAGCCGGGCGTCGCCGCCAACCGCGACGAGGTGCTGGCCTCGGCCGGCAGCCGCTACACGTACTCCGCCAACACCCTGGCGATCGACGAGGCTCGCGAGCGCGGCCTCGAGAAGCTGGCACTGGTGGGCATGAGCTGCCAGTCGTCGGTGCCGCCGGTCATGTGGCACCGCAAGGTCGGCAAGATCTCCAAGCCCATCGTGTTCAACCTGGGCCTGCTGTGCTCCAAGACGTTCGACGACGCCATCTTCGAGGAGCTGTTCTGGGCCAAGTACGGCCTCGAGCGCGCCGAGATGGTGAAGATGAACATCAAGGGCGTGTTCCAGATCTGGACCCGCGACGGCGGCTACCACGAGATCAACCTCAAGGAGTGCCACGACTGGACCCGTGAGGGATGCACGCACTGCCCGGACTTCGCCGCCGAGCACGCCGACATCTCCTGCGGCGGCATCGGCAAGCACAGCGACTGGACGCTGACGATCGTGCGCACCGACCTCGGCCGCGAGATCATCAGCCGGATGATCGCCGACGGGTCGATCATCGCCAAGCCGGGCGACGAGGATCCCGGCGCCATCGCCCTCATGCGCAAGCTCGCCGAGAAGTCCCGGGCGCGCTGGCCGCAGTGGGCGAACCCCGATGTGCGGGTGGGCCTCCCCGAGAAGCGCTGAGCGTCTCGGCGGCGCGGCCCCTCAGCCCGGCGCCGCCGCCTCCACGCAGGAGCGCACGATGCCGCCCACGTCGTCGGGCAGCTCGAGCGGCGTCCCGGCCGGGTGGTCGGCCACCTGCGGCGCCAGCTCGTCGTCGACCGCGGCGTAGCGCTCGAAGGGCACGCTGGCCACCAACCCGTCCCAGATGCAGCGACAGGTCGGACGCATGGCGAGACCCGCTTCGGTGACGCAGGCGTCCATGAACGTCGCCTCGGCGGCTGCGTCGTAGCTGTCGGGTGTGCCTGCTCGACGTGCCGCGAACAGCGAGCCGAAGGCGACGGCGGCGAGGACGACCACAGCGGCGACCACCAGCAGTCGCCGTCCGGTCACGGCGTCGAGGTGCCCGTACCCGTCGGTGCGGTCGGCGCGGCGCGCGGGACGGTGGTGGTGCCCTGCGCCTCGCTCGTCCCCGTGGTGCCGGCGCCACCCCAGCCCGGGCACTGCGCGAACGCGTCCTTGAGGTTCTGCGGCATCGCCTCGGGGTTGCTCCGGAGTTGGTTGTCCAGCTCCTGGAAGCCGGCGAAGTTGTCGGCGTACTCGGCCACGACGGCGTCGTAGGCGCACTGGCAGGTGTCGGTCTGGGCCAGCGTCGTGCCGCTGCCCTCCCAGTTGCCGGTGCAGGTGGCGATGAAGTTCGCCTGCGTCTGGTCGTTGAACTCCGTCGGAGCGTTGGAGGGCTCTGAGCAGGCGCTCAGCAGGCCGGCACCGAGCAGGACGGCGGCGAGGAGCGAGAGACGTCGGCGTGCCATGGGCGACTCACCGTAGTGGGCCGGTCGCGGCCCGCCAAAGTCAGGGGCGGGCGGCAGGCCTCACGCCGAGCGGCGGGCCCGGAACGCGGCCAGATCGACGATCTCGGCAGACGCGCCGGCCGGCACCGGCACGTCCACCGAAGGGGCCGCGTGGTGCGTCCCCTGCACCCTGGCCAGGTAGCCGACGAGCGCACGGCTCGCCAGCTCCGTCGGCTCACTTCCCGCCATGTGGTAGCTGGCCGCTGGCTCCTGGGATCCGCGCATGGGCCGATCTTCCGCCTCACGGGCCCGACTTGGCGTGGGGCGTACGGCCTATTTTCTGATAAATAGGCCGAAAGCATCATTCGATGGATTCGGCCGATCTCTCAAAAGTCCTGTTCAGGGGCTTGCAAGCTCCACGGCCGTGGCGAACACCGCGTCGAGCATGGGCTCCGTCAGCTTGCCGGTGAAGGTGTTCTGCTGGCTGACGTGGTAGCTGCACACCATCGTCAGCGTGTCGGTCGGGACGACGACGCCGTGCCCGAACGCCGGGCGGGGCCGC
>JAGQTE010000232.1 GCA_020439175.1 Acidimicrobiales bacterium
CCGCACGTGGGCCGAGGCGGCAGCGAGCCTCGGGGTCACGCCCTCGGCGCTGTCGCAGGGACTCGCCGAGCTCGAGCGACGGCTCGGACTGGCGTTGTTCGCCCGCGACGGCCGGCAACGCCGCCGCACGCCGGCCGGGGACGAAGTCCTGCGGTATGCCACCGACGTCGTGGCCCGTACCGCCGAGCTCGCCGGCTGGGCGGAACGGGCGCGCGCCGGCAGCACCGGGCGGGTGCGCATCGGCATGATCGACGCCGCCGCCGTCGGGCACTTCGCCGACGACCTCCGCCGCTACCGCGACGAGCGCCCTGATGTGGACCTGCGGCTGCAGGTGGCCCCGAGCGCCGAGCTGCTCGAGGCGGTGTCGAGCGGGTCGCTCGATGCCGCCGTGGTCGTGGAGCCGGCAGCGGTGACCGGCACGCTGGCGCTCGAGCCGCTGCTGGTCGAGCCGCTGCGGGTGTACGCCCCGGCCGATGCCGCCCGGGTCGGGCCGTCGGGCTGGGGTCCGTGGGTGCTGTTCCCCGCAGCGTCGCACACCCGCGCCCTGGTGACCGAGGCGTTGCGACGTGCGGGTGCTCCCGTCGACGTGGTGGCGGAGTCGAACCAACCCGAGGTGCTGCGCGCCATGGTGCAGCTCGGCCTGGGGTGGACGGTGCTGCCGGTCGCCCAGGCCGAGACCGGCCCCGATCCCCTCGTGCCGGTGCGGGCCACGCCGCTCGTGCAGCGTCGCCTGGTGCTGGCTCGCCGGCACGGCGCCCCGCCGGACCCCGCCGTGGATGCGCTGCGCCACGCGTTGCTGCGACGATCGTCGCGAGCATGACCTCCTCCGTCGACACCACCGAGCGCGTGCGCCTCCTCCGGGAGGCGTTCACGGCCATCGCCGACCCGGCGCGCGCCATCGAGATGCGCGCCTACCAGCGCGACCAGTTCCCCTTCTTCGGGATCCCCGCGCCTGCCCGGCGCGCCGCGGCTCGCCCGGTGCTCGACCTCGGCAGACGACCCGATCCCGACGCCATCGTGGCGCTGGCCGACGCCTTGTGGCGAGAGCCCGAGCGCGAGTGCGCCTACGCCGGCACCGATCTCCTCGTCCGACAGCAGCGGCACTTGCGACCCGAGCACCTCAGCGCCGTCGAGCGATTGATCGTCACGTCGTCGTGGTGGGACACGGTCGACGCGCTCGCCGCCAACGTCGCCGGACCGCTCGTGCTGCGCTCGCCGGACCTGCACGACGCGCCGGACCGGTGGATCGCCGACGACGACCTCTGGCTGCGTCGTACGGCGCTGCTGCACCAGCTGCGGGCCGGGCCCGCCACCGACGCCGATCGCCTGTTCGCCTACTGCGAGCGCTGCGCCCCCGAGCGCGAGTTCTTCATCCGCAAGGCGATCGGGTGGGCCCTGCGCCAACACGCTCGGACCGACGCCGCGGCCGTCGAGGCGTTCGTCGCCCGCATGGGCGATCGGCTCAGCCCGCTCTCGCGCCGTGAGGCGCTGCGCGGCACGCCGGCGGGACGCCGATGAGCGCGCGCAGCCGGTGGCGTCGACCTGACCGGCGCGCCCGCCGGGCGATCACCGTGCTCGCCCCGGTCGGGACCACCGCCGCCGCCACCGGCGTCATCGGCGGGTTCGGCATCGAGCCGGCGTCGGCCGGGCTGCTGCTGCTGTTGGTCGTGGCAGGGAACGCCCTGATCGGCCGGGTCGCCGGCGTGCTGGCGGCGGCCCTGGCGGCCATCGCCTACAACTACGCGGCGTTGCCGCCGACCGGCGCGTTCGGTCTCGACAAGACGTCGGACCTGGTGGCGTTCGTCGTGTTCACCGTCGTGGCACTGCTGATCGGCACGCTCATCAGCCGCGAGTCCGAGCTGCGCGAGGAGGTCGACTCGACCACGGCGAAGGCGGCGTACTTCGCCGCGGTGGGCCACAACCTGCGCACACCGCTGACGACCGTCACGACGGCGGTCGACACGCTGCTGACCGTCGACGACGAGCTCACGCCGCACCAGCGCCGCGAGCTGCTCGAGTCGATCCGCGACGAGACCCACCGCCTGTCGCTGCTGGTGACGCGCAGCCTCGAGCTGGCGAAGTTCCGCGACGCCGGCCTCGAACCGCGCCCGGCCGACGTCGACGTGCTCGGTCTCGTGCAGGCCGCGCTCGCCCGCCTCGGCCCCGGCGTGGCGAACCGCTGCCGCTACACGGCGGCTGACGGCGTCCCGCTCGCCCATGTGGACATCGCCATGACCGAGGAGATCTTGACGGTGCTGCTCGAGAACGCGGCTCGCTACTCGGGCACGGACGAGCCGATCGAGGTCGACGTGACTGCGGTCGGCCCGTGGATCGACGTCCGGGTGATCGACCACGGGCCGGGCGTCCCCGTCGACGACCGCGAGCGGATCTTCGCCGAGTACGAACGGGGCCGGCACACCGGTGAGGTGCCCGGCAGCGGTCTGGGGCTCGCCGTCGGCCGGGCCCTGGCCGAAGCCCAGCGGGGTCAGCTGCGCATGGAACCGACCGACGGCGGTGGCGCTACGTTCGTGGTCCGGCTGCCCGGCACGGCGGAGGTGAGCGGCGATGGCCCGCATCTTGATCATCGATGACGACCCGCCGCTGCGGCGGGCCCTGCGCACCAGCTTCGCCGCCCGTGGACACGACGTGGTCGAGGCCGCCACCGGTGAGGCCGGCGTGGTCGAGGTGGCCGATCACGGCCCGGACCTCGTCGTGTTGGACCTCGGCCTGCCCGACATCGACGGCGCCGAGGTGCTGGAACGGATCCGCGGCTTCTCGGAGGTGCCGATCATCGTGCTCACCGCCGCCGACGCCCAGGCCCAGAAGGTCCGCGCGCTCGATGCCGGCGCCGACGACTACGTCACCAAGCCCTTCGACCCCGCCGAGCTGCTGGCGCGCATCCGGGCGTCGCTGCGGCGCACCACCGGGTTCCGCTCCGACCAGGCCGTCATCGAGCGCGGTGCGGTGCGCATCGACCTGGCCCGCAAGATCCTCACCGTCGACGACGACGTCGTCGGCCTCACCAAGACCGAGTGGCGCCTGCTCGAGCTGCTGGCGACCAACCCCAGCCGGCTGCTGACCCATCAGTACCTGTTGCAGACCGTGTGGGGCCCCGAGTACGGCACGGAGTCCAACTACCTGCGCACGTTCGTCGGTCAGCTGCGCAAGAAGCTGCGCGATGACGCCGCCCGCCCGACGTTCATCGCCACCGAGCCCGGCATCGGCTACCGCTGGATCGCCGCCGACGGCGGCTGAACCCGGACGCGCGAGGGTGCGGGCTCTGCGAAGCCCGCACCCCCTGACCTCACGTCGGAGCAATCACACAGCGTGAGGCATCTTGCTCACGAGCTGGTGCCCGTGAGTGCGTCCAGCGACCCGGTGTCGATCTCGTCCGGGTGGCCGGTCTCGTCGTGGTACGCCGGCACGCCCATCTCCGGCAGGTCGAGGCCGGCGATCTCGTCCTCGGCGCTCGGGCGGATGCCACCCTTGGTGATGGCGTTCTGGATCTTGAAGAAGGCGAAGGCCAGGCCGAACATCACCGTGCAGATGACGGCGATGCCGATGAGCTGGGCCACCAGCTGGCCGGCGTTGCCGTAGAACAGCCCGGTGACGCCGCCGTCGCGCGTGGTGGTGAGGTTCCATCCGGCGCCGTACTCGCCGTTGGCGAACAGGCCGACCGCCAGCACGCCGAACAGCCCGCAGATGCCGTGCACGGCGACCGCGCCGACGGGATCGTCGATCTTGAGGCGCCGGTCGATGAACAGCACCGCCTCGACCACGATCACCCCGGCGATCGATCCGATGACCGCCGCGGCCCACGGCTCGACGAACGCACACGGCGCCGTGATGGCGACGAGACCCGCCAGCATGCCGTTGGCGAGCATCGCCGGATCGGGCTTGCCCAGACGCTTCGTCACATAGAAGATCACGACGAAGGCGCCGAACGCACCGGAGATGGCGGTGTTGGTGGCCACCGTGGCGAACTGCACGTCGGTCGCGGCCAGCGTCGATGCGGCGTTGAAGCCGAACCAGCCGAACAACAGGATGAAGGTGCCGAGCATCGCCATCGGGATGTTGTGACCGAGCAGGGCCCGGGGCTTGCCGTCCTTGCCGTACTTGCCGATGCGGGGCCCGAGCACGATCGCCCCGGCCAGCGCCGCCACGCCACCGGTGGCGTGCACGATGCCCGAGCCGGCGAAGTCGACGTACCCGTTGCCGAGACTGAGGCTGTTGCCGAGCTGGCTCAGCCAGCCGCCTCCCCAGGTCCAACCGCCGAAGAGCGGGTAGTAGAGCGCGCCGCAGAACAGGCCCCACCAGATGAAGGACTTGAACTTCCACCGCTCGGCCATCGACCCGGTCGGGATCGTCGCCGTGGTGTCCATGAAGGCCACCATGTACAGGAAGAAGCCCATCACGGCGCCGACCATCACGTTGTCGGCCCCCATGTCCATGTTGCTGATGCCTCGCAGCGCGATCAGCTCGGACGGGTTCCACAGGAACACCCAGCTGCCGTTGCCGACGAGCGACGAGCCCACGGCCGAGCCGTAGCCGAAGTCGAAGCCGGGCAGCACGTAGCTGTAGCCGCCGAACATCAGGCCGTAGCCGATGACGAAGAAGGCGACGAAGCCGAGAGCGAAGATGGCGAAGTTCGTGACCACCACGTGCGCCGCGTGCTTCGCCCGACAGAACCCGGTCTCCACCATGGCGAAGCCCGCCTGCATGAAGATCACGAGCGCCGCGCCGATCACGATCCAGAGCAGGTTGACGTCCTGCCCCAGCGTGGTGACCCCTTCGGCGACGCCCTCGACGGTCGGTGCCTCTTCTTGTCCGAACGCTGGCGATGCCAGCCAGGTGGTGACGCCTGCGGCGAGTGCTCCGCTGGCGAACTTCGTAAGCCGTCTCATCACTGCTCCTTGTGACCGGCGACCACATCGGTCGCACGGCCGGGAGTGAGCCACAGCCTTGTTTCAGATTGTGGTGCTCTCGATGAACGAGCTGTCGCGCAGATGTTTCCACTGTGTTGCACTGCCATGCACTCGCCGGAGATGCCATCGGACAAAACACCCCGTGACCTGCGCTGGAGCAAGTGGACCATGACCCGCGTCAGAGATCCGCCGTCGCCTCCGGCGCCCTCGTCAGGAATGCGTCAGGACCGCGTCAGCCGGCGGCGGTGCGCCCGCGGGCGTCCGTCGGCGGCCCCGGAGCGGCGGTGCGCGACCGGCGACAAGATCGTGACAATTCGGATGCGCCGACGTTGACGTCGGCGATGCGGGTTTCGACAATCGGCCTCGTGCACAACGCCGGCGACCTCCAGCGAGGTTCGAGTCTCGAACAGATCGATCGGGCGCGGCTTGCCGCGCACTTCGCCGACCGGGGTGAGCACGACCTCGCCACCGCGCCGCGCGGCCGAGTCGTCGAGGTGCACGGCGAGGTGCGCGAGATGCGGCTGGTCCCCGGAGCGACGCCGCACGTCGACGCCATCGTCTGCGACGGCACCGGCGAGGTCGTCGCCCGTTTCGGCGGCCGCGCTCGGCCCGACGGCCTGCGGCCCGGTTCCCACGTCCTGCTGCTCGGCGAGATCCACGACGTCGACGGCGCCGCCACGATGGTCGAACCCGTCGTCGAGGAGTCCCCCGCCTCGCTCGAGGCACCCTGACGTTGGAGCAGCACATGGCAGAGCCCGCCGTCGGCACACCGGTGGAGACCCAGCCCGGCGCCGCACCGCCCGAGACGGCGCGCGTGCCGCTGTCGGCGTCGTTGATCAAGCGCGCCCTCGTCGGGCGGCCCCTGCCATCGGCAGCCGAGCAACATCAGCGGCTGGGCAAGCCGACCGGACTGGCGGTCTTCGCATCCGACGCCATCTCGTCCACGGCGTACGCCACCGAGGAGATCCTGCTGGTGCTGGTGCCGGTCGCCGGCATGGCGGCGCTCGACGACCTGATCCCGATCGCCATCATCGTGTCGATCCTGCTGGTGCTCGTGTGCTCGAGCTACATCCAGACGATCCACGCCTACCCCAACGGCGGCGGGTCCTACGTGGTGAGCCGCGAGAACCTCGGCGTGACCCCGTCGCTGGTGGCGGCGGCCTCGCTGCTGGTCGACTACGTCCTCACGGCAGCGGTGTCGGTGAGCGCCGGCGTCGCCGCCATCACCTCCGCCTTCCCCGAGCTGTTCGACTACCGCGTCGAGATCTGCCTCGGGTTCATCGTGTTGATGACCGTGGCGAACCTGCGCGGCCTGAAGGAGTCGGGGCGGCTGTTCGCCGGGCCGACATACATCTACATCCTCAGCCTCACGGCGCTGATCGGGATCGGGCTGTTCCGGACCATGACCGGCAGCCTCGAACCCATGCCCGTCAACGAGGCGTCGCTCGAGGAGCTCACCAACAACGGCTCGCTCCTGGGGCCGGTCACGGTGCTGCTGCTGTTGCGCGCCTTCTCGTCGGGCGCCGTGGCGTTGACCGGCGTCGAGGCCATCTCCAACGGCGTACCTGCGTTCCGCAAGCCGGAGTCCCGCAACGCCAGCCAGACGCTCGTGGCGATGGGCGCCATCCTGGGCACGGCCTTCCTCGGCATCTCGGTGTTGGCGCACAAGCTGCAGCCCACGGTCTCCGAGGACGAGACGCTGCTCTCGATCATGGGCGCGGCGGTGTTCGGCGAGGGCTCGGTGCCGTACTACGTCCTGCAGTTCTCGACGTTCGCCATCTTGATCCTGGCCGCCAACACGGCCTTCGCCGACTTCCCCCGCGTGGCGTCGGTCGTGTCGGCGGACGGGTTCTTGCCAAGACAGCTGTCCAACCGGGGCGACCGGCTGGTGTTCTCCAACGGGATCCTGGCGCTGGGCGCCGTCTCAGCGGTGCTGGTGGTGGCGTTCAAGGGCGACACCAGCGCGCTGATCCCCCTCTACGCCGTCGGTGTGTTCACCGGCTTCACGCTGAGCCAGGCGGGCATGGTGCGCCACCACCTGCGCCTGCGCGAGCCGCGCTACCGGCTGCGCATCACGATCAACGTGCTCGGCGCCATCGCCACGTTCATCGTGCTGCTCGTCGTGGTCGTGTCGAAGTTCACGATCGGCGCCTGGATCCCGGCGGCGCTCATCCCGATCATCGCCGTGATCTTCCTGCGCATCCGCAAGCACTACCGACGGGTGGCCTCGTCGCTGCGCATGCCTGAGGACTACCGGCCGGTCGCCACCCGCCACACCGTGGTCGTGCTCGTCGGCTCGGTGCACAAGGGCACGATCGACGCGCTGACCTACGCCCGGTCCCTGCGACCCGATCAGCTCATCGCCGTGTCGGTGGCGATGGACGACGCGGCCTACGACCGGATCGTGTCGGACTGGGAGCGCAACGAGATCGACGTCGAGCTGCGCGTCGTGCACTCGCCCTACCGCGACCTGACCAACCCGCTGCTGCACCTGCTCGACGAGATCGACAAGGGCGAACCGGGCCACCTCGTCACGGTGGTGGTGCCCGAGTTCGTGGTGAACCACTGGTGGGAGACGGCGCTGCACAACCAGAGCGCCATGGTGCTGCGCGCCCGGCTGCGCCGCCGACCGAACACCATCATCACGTCGGTGCCGCTGCAGATCGCACCCGCCTGACGGGGCCGCCACCCCGCCGACCCACCTCAGCGCGTCCAGCCCGGTCGGTCGAGACCGAGCAACCGGGCGGTCGACCAGCACACGTCGCCGTCGGTGCGCACCCAGTCGGTGAGCTCGATGCCGTCGGTGGCCAGCTCGCCGGCGGCGTCGCAGAACCAGGCCAGCTCGGCCTCGGCGATGACCCCGAGGCGCTCCTCGACCGACAGCACGACCATCGCCAGCACCGACGGGTCGTTGGCGGCGACACACCATGCCCAGTCGATGGCCGCGGCCGGCGCACCGTCGTCGCCCGTGAACACCGTGAGGTCGTGCGACCAGCCCTGAGAGCAGATGCAGGCAACGCCGCAACAGGGTCCGACGTCGGAGGCCAGGTCGTCGAGCAGCTCGTAGGCATGGGTCAGGGTGGGCAGGTAGGGACCGGTCAGGGGGATGGCAGCCATGGGGCACCTCGTGGCATCGGGTTGGGATGTGCAGGGGAAGTGCCGCCGAGGCGGGTATCGCCACCCTAGGAACCGGGTGCGACAGGAACGGGGTGCCCACGAGGGGCGAACACCTGTTCGGACGGTTCGCTACACTCGCCAGGTGCGCTCGTTGCAGACCAGCCTCCTGGTGGCCGGAGATGTGGCCGTCGATCGCCACGCCACGGCCGATCGCAGATGGCTCGACGATCGCACCTGGGTCGACGTGGTGCGGGGCTACGTGTCAGGCGCGGACGAGGTGCTCGTGGCGCTGGCGAGCGACGTCGACTGGCGCCAGGGTCGTCGCAAGATGTTCGACCGCTGGGTCGACGAACCGCGCCTGTCGCGTTGGTACCGACGGGCGGACGCGCTCCCCCATCCCGTGCTCGACGACATCGCCGCCGACCTCGAACGCCGCTACCGCGTCACGCTGCGAGGTCCCGGCCTCAACCACTACCGCGACGGGCGCGACAGCGTCGCGCCCCACCGCGACACCGAGCTGCGCTGGCTCGATGACACCCTCGTCGCCATCGTGACGTTCGGCGGCCGCCGACCGTTCCACCTCCGCCCGGTCGGCGGCGGCGCGTCCCTCGACGTGGCGCCCGCCAGCGGCGACCTGCTGGTGATGGGCGGGCGTGCCCAGGCCGACTGGGAGCACGGGGTGCCAAAGGTCCGCCACGCCGACCCGCGCATCTCGGCATCGTGGCGCTGGTCGTCGCGCAACGGACCAGCCGCCCGCCGGTCGCGGTGATAGACCGCCACCCATGCCCGCGCTCGACGACCAACCACACGTCACCTCCATCCCTGCGGCCGACGCCACCGCTGCACTGGCGCACTTCGAGGCGTTGCTGGCGTTCGAGACCGACTGCTGGGACGTGCACGAAGATCTGACGACCGGACGGGCGGCCTTCGTGCTGCTCGACGTCCGCAGCCCCGACCTGTTCGCTGCCGGTCACGTGCCGGGCGCCGTCAACCTGCCGCACCGGCGGATCACCGAGCGCAACCTCGGCGCCTTTCCCGCCGACACGACGTTCGTGGTGTACTGCGCCGGCCCACACTGCAACGGCGCCGACAAGGCGGCGGTGCGCCTCGCCGGTCTGGGGCGACCGGTGAAGAAGATGATCGGGGGGATCACCGGGTGGCTCGACGAGGGCTTCACGCTCGCCACGTCCTGAGGGTGCTGGCCGCCGCCTCGGCGGGCACGCTGCTCGTCGCCGGCGCGTCCTGCTCGAACGGCGGGGTCGACGGCCCGTCGGCGGACGGATCGGTCCGATCCGCCATCGCGGCACCGACCGTTACCTGGCCGAGCACCGGGTTCGATCCTGCCGGCAGCCGGGCCAACCCGCAGGAGACCACGATCACCCGGGACACCGTCGGGTCGCTGGCGCCGGTGTGGTCGCTCGACGGCCTCGGCGGCATGAGCTCGACCCCGGCGGTGGTCGATGGCGTCGTCTACCTCGGCGACTGGAACGGCACCGTGCACGCCCTCGATGCCGCCTCCGGCGCCTCGAGGTGGACGGCCGACATCGGCCAGACGATCATGGGCTCGCCGACCGTCGACGGCGACGACATCTTCGTCGCCGGCTCCAGCACGCTGGTGCGCCTGGACCGGGCCTCCGGGCTGCAGCGCTGGACGGTGCCGACCTCGGACCACCCCATCGCCATCTCGCCGGCCTCGCCGGTCGTCATCGGTGACGTGGTGGTGCAGGGCGTCGCCAGCGGGGAGCTGATGATCCCGCGTGACACCTATACGTTCCGCGGGACGGTGGCGGGCTTCGACCGCACCACCGGACAGCAGCGCTGGGTGCTGCCGCTGACGCCCGACGACGCCACGGGCGGCGCAGGGGTGGGCATCTGGTCGACGCCGGCGGCAGACCTCGAGCGGGGTGTGATCTACGTCGGCACCGGCAACACCTACGAGCCGCCGGCGGCACCGCTGTCGGACAGCATCGTGGCGATCCGCGCCGCCACGGGCGAGGTCGTGTGGTCGCGCCAGTTCACCTACCCGGACGTGTGGAGCACCGGGCACGCCGGCGGGCGCGACGCCGACGTCGGCGCCAACCCGAACCTGTGGGAGGCCGACGGTCGACCGCTTGTCGGCGCCGGCGACAAGGCCGGCACCTACCACGCCCTCGACCGGGACACCGGCGACGTCGTGTGGGAAGCCGAGCTCACCCCCGGCTCGACCCTCGGTGGGGTGATCGGGGCCGCTGCGCACCTCGACGGGACCCTCTACGTCGGCTCCAACGTCGGCGACGCCGCCACCAATGCTCCGACCGGCACGTCGGAGCTGCTGGCGCTCGACGACGCCACCGGCGCCATCCGCTGGCGCACGGCGATCGACGCCACCCAGTTCGCTCCGGTGTCGGCAACACCGGGCGTCGTGTACGTGGCGACGACGAGCGCGCTGTTGCTGGCGTTCGACGCGCAGACCGGCGAGGAGCTGTTCCGCTACGAGGCGCCCGACCAGTCCGGTGCCGGGGTATCGGTCGTCGACGGCACCGCGTACTGGGGCTACGGGTTCACCTTGTTCGGGCGCGGCAGCGGTCTCGGCGGTGTCATCGCGCTGCGACCCGTCGCCGACGCGGGGTCAGCGACACCCGGCGGCACCGTCGCCGTCGACACGTCGGTCGGCGCCACCATCTATCGCACGAGCTGCGCCTCGTGTCACGGACGCGACGGCACGGGCATCACCGGACCGAGCCTTGTCGGCGTGGCCGATCGGCTCACCCTCGACGAGCACCTGGCCATCGTGCGGTCCGGCCGGGGGCAGATGCCGGCGTTCGGCGACGTCCTGACCGCCGACGAGCTCGCCGCCGTCGTCGACTACGAGCGGTCGTCGTTCGACGACTGAGCCAGCCGGTCGCGCAACTCCCGCTTGAGGATCTTGCCGGTCGCACCGCGCGGCAGCGCCTCGTCGCAGACGAGCACCACGGACGGGACCTTGAACGAGGCCAGGTGGGCCGCCACATGGGCCTGCAGCTCAGCGGGCTCGACCGTGGCACCCGGCCGGGGCAGCACGGCGACGGCGACCTCCTCGCCGAGCCGCTCGTGGGGCACGCCGAACACGGCGCACTCGTAGACCGCCGGGTGCTCGTAGAGCACGGCCTCCACCTCGGCGCAGTACACGTTCTCCCCGCCGCGCAGCACCATGTCCTTCACCCGGTCCTCGACGAAGATGAACCCCTCTTCGTCGATGCGGCCCAGGTCGCCGCTGCGCAGCCAGCCGTCCGCCGTGAAGGCCTCGGCCGTCGCCTCCGGCTTGTTCCAGTAGCCACGGATGAGGTTCGGCCCACGGAAGCAGATCTCCCCGACGGCCCCGATCGGCAGCGCCTCGCCGTCCTCGTCGCGCACCGACACCTGCATCGTCGGCACGGTCCGGCCCGACGATCGCGGCTTGCGGACGTAGTCGTCGCCCGAGTTCTGCGGGCCGTAGGCGTTGGTCTCGGTCATGCCGTAGCCGATGGCGGGGCGCCCCTTGGCGAAGCTGCGTTCGACGCGGTGCACCAGCTCCGGGGGTGCGGGCGCACCGCCGCCGCCGACGCTGACGAGGCTCGAGGTGTCGCGGGTGGCGAAGCTCGGCGACTCGAGCAGGTCCCACGACATCGTCGGCACGCCGACGAACTGCGTGATGCGCTCGCGCTCGATCAGCTCGAGCGCACGCTCCGGGTCCCACCGGTACATGATCGTGAGCGGGAACCCGCCGAGGACGCAGTTCAACAGCACCGGCACGAGGCCGGTCACGTGGAACAGCGGGACGACGAGGATGAAGCTGGTCGGGTACGGGTGGGGATCGCCCGGCGGCACCATCGTGGCGTTGATGCGCGACCGGCACCCGTACGACAACAACGCGCTCAACACGGCCCGATGCGTCGACACGGCGCCCTTCGGGTGGCCGGTGGTGCCGGAGGTGTACAGGATCGTGGCGTCGTCGTCGAGGTCGATCGCCACCTCGGGCAGCGCGGCGCCGAGTCGGCTGCGGACCACGTCGTCGTAGGACCGCGCCCCGGTCGGCACGGCGCCGTCGGGCCGGACGACGACGGTGGCGATGTCGAGCGACGTCGCCGCGCCGTGTGCCCGCTCGGCCCGCTCGGCGTCGGCGAGCAGCACCCGGGCGCCCGAGTCCTCGAGGCCGTACCAGAGCTCCTCGGCGGTCCACCAGGCGTTGAGGCAGACGGCCACCGCTCCCACGCTGACCGCGGCGCCGAAAGCCACGACCCACTCCGGGTAGTTGCGCATGGCGATCGCCACACGGTCACCCGGCGCCACGCCGAGGTCGTGCACCAGCGCATCGCCGAGAGCATCGATCTCGGCCATGCACCGCTCGAAGGTCCAGCGCTCGTCCTCGTACACCAGGAACACGCCGTCGCGTCCACGGCAGCGATCGAACAGCGCCCCCAGCGACGGCGGCGTCTGTGCGAACACGGTGTAGGTGCGGCCGTCGACCTCGGCGGTCGTCAGCTCGTACCGGCCCCCGGGCGCCGTCACCTCCGCCACCGCCTCGTCCCAGCTCCGCGTCTGGTCGCCTTCGGTCATCGGGCCAGCCTAGGCAGCTACGTTCGCGGCCCGTGACCCCGCGATGCGCCTTCGTGTACGGCACCTTGATGCCCGGACGCGCACGCTGGCCCTGGCTGGCGCCCTACGTGCTGTCGCACTACCCGGACTCGGCGCGCGGGCGGCTCTACGACACCGGGTTCGGCTATCCGGCGGCGTGCTTCGACGAGCCCGGCCGGGTGCCCGGTGTGTGCTGCACCCTCGACCCGGCGATGCTCGACGAGGCGTGGGCGATGCTCGACGACATCGAGGGCACGCTGTACGCCCGCGTCGATCTCGTCACCGCCTCGGGTCGCGCCGCCACGGCCTACGGCTGGATCGGTGATCGGGCAGGCCTGACGGAGCTTCGCGGACGGTGGGTCGATCCGTGATCCGACGTCGGCCGTCGATCAGGCGGCGACCTGCACCGGCGCCGCGCCGAAGGACACGGCGAACCGGCGGCACCAGATCACGACGCTGTCGTACTCGCTCAGATCCACCCCTGCCGGCACCTCGTAGTTCTGGTTGCCGACGTTGCCCTTGAGCACCCCGAGGTCGAGGTAGTCGTCGCCCACCGCCTGGGCGTCCGCCGGCTGCTTGGTGAGGTACACGACCAGGTCGGGACCGTTGTCGGTCTCGAGCCCTTCGAAGCGCACGTAGGTCGTGCCATCGGCCTCGACCACCAGCGCCTGGCCCGAGGTGGGATGGGCGTGGGAGGCGAAGGCGCCCTGGGACAGGGTCTGCGGCCCGGCGCGCGTCGTGGTGGACGGCACCTCGGCGTCCGATCCGCCAGGGGCCGAGCCGGGCGACGCAGTGCTCGACGTGGCCGATGCAGCCGCCGGCGCGCCTCCGGGCAGCGCCTCGTCGACCCGCTGGTCGATGAACAGCTTCCACGGTTGGGTCAGCGCCAACGCCACCGCGCCCACCACCACCACGGCAGCTGCGATCGCTGCCCACATCTTGCGTCGACCCATCACGACCTCCCTCGTGGGTTCGAGAGGTCAACGACGGCGTCGTCCGGCGAGTTCCCTCAGCCGGTCGGCTCGTCCTTCTGCACCGAGCGCACGTCGTCGAGCAGCGCACCGAGCTGGTCCCGATCCAGCTCGCCGGTGGCCTGACGCACCCGGCCGTCCTCGGCGTTGTGCAGCATGAGGCCCTTGAGCTGGTCTTCGGTCGGCGTCGGTCCGAGCCGCGCCAGGTCCTTGCGGGTGCGGTGCTTCACGACCCGCTTGGCGATACCCCACCACGCCACGGCGATCGCCCCCACCGCCACGATGAACAGCACCACCGTCACCGCGTTGCGCACGTCGTCCCCCTGGACGTCTCGGACCTTGACCTGACACGCATGTCGAGTCCGACCGTAGCAGGCGGTACGGTGCGCGCCGTGCGTCGAGGATCGCTGACCGTGGCCGCCCTGACCGCCGCTGCGTTGGGTGCCGTCGCGGCGCGCGACCTGTCGCAACGCCGCCACGCCATCCTGCGGAACTTCCCGGTCGTCGGGCACTTCCGGTTCTGGCTCGAGAGCATCGGACCGGAGCTGCGCCAGTACATCGTCACCGACAACGACCAGGAGCGTCCGTTCACCCGCGACCAGCGTCGCTGGGTGTACACGTCGGCCAAAGGCGGCGACACCTACTTCGGCTTCGGCACCGACAACGACGTCGAGAACGCCGAGGAGTACCTGATCATCAAGCACGCGGCGCTGGCGCCCTCGCTGCCGCCGCCGATCGTGCCCGACGACACCGCCGCCGGGCCCGAGCACGTCCCGTGCGCCAAGGTCCTCGGTGCCGGGCGCGACCGGACGTGGGCGTTCCGCCCCGACGCCGTCGTCAACATCTCGGCGATGAGCTTCGGGTCGCTGTCGGGTCCGGCGATCCAGGCCCTCAACCGGGGGGCGGCGATGGCCGGGTGCCTGCACAACACCGGCGAAGGCGGAATTTCGCCCCACCATCTGCACGGCGGCGAGCTCGTGTGGCAGATCGGCACCGGCTACTTCGGTTGTCGGGACGAGCACGGGCGCTTCTCGCTGGAGCGGGCGATCGAGCGAGCCGCCACCGCCCCGGTGCGCGCCATCGAGATCAAGCTGTCCCAGGGGGCCAAGGCGGGGCTCGGTGGACTGGTGCCGGCGGCCAAGGTCACCCCCGAGCTGGCGCAGCTGCGCGGCATCCCGGTGGGGGTCGACTGCCACAGCCCGCCGTTCCACTCTGCCTTCGGTGACGTCGACGCCATGATCGACCTGATCGAAGCGCTGGCGCAGGGCACGGGGCTGCCGGTCGGGATCAAGTCGGCAGTCGGTGAGGAGGCGTTCTGGGACATGTTGGTCGAGCGCATGGCTGCCCGAGGTGAGGGACCCGACTTCATCACGGTCGACGGCGGCGAGGGCGGCACCGGTGCCGCGCCGCTGGTGTTCGCCGACCACATCGGCCTGCCCTTCTTCGTGGGCTTCCCGCGCGTGTACCGGCGCTTCGCCGAGGCAGGCCTCAGCGACGAGGTGGTGTTCATCGGCTCCGGCAAGCTCGGC